>NZ_JAKZBW010000013.1:0-96378 GCF_022539275.1 Pseudoxanthomonas sp. LH2527
GCTCGGGCGCGATGTCGAAGGCGGACGCGGCGCGTTCCGGATTGGCGCTGACGGCGTACAGGCGCTCGCTGCCGCCCAGCCAGTCGCGCAGGATGCCGCCATTGAGCAGCGTCTCCTGGGTGCCGAAGGTCTTGGAGATCAGCACCGCCGCCGTGCGTGCGGGGTCCAGCGGGGCCAGTGTGCGCTGCGCCGCCGCGCCGTCGACATTGGACAGGAAGTGCACACGGAAACGACCCGGCAGCGGATCCCGCAGTGCGTCGGCCACCAGGCGCGGCCCCAGATCGGAACCCCCGATGCCCACGCTGACGATGTCGGTGACGCCGCTCGCTTCGAGCTGCGCGATCACGGCCGCCATGCGCTGGCGCACGTCGAGCGCCATGGCATAGGCCTCGCGCGCGATCACGGCATCGGAGTTCTTGCCGCGCAGCGCGGTGTGCAGCGCCGCGCGACCTTCGGTGACGTTGACCTCGGCGCCATCGAACAGGCGGCGGAACGCGCCCGGCAGGTCGGCCGCCTCGCCCTGCGCCAGCAGCGCCTGCCAGGCGGGTGCATCGTAGGACTGGCGCGCGAAGTTGAAATACAGCGGACCGCTGCGCAGCGCGTGCGACGCGACACGGTCGGGTTCGCGCGCCAGCAGCGCGTTCAGCGGTGCCGCGCGCAGGCGCGTGGCATGGGACTGCAGTGCGTCGAAACCCTTGCTCATGTCAGGCCGCCTGCTTGGGGATGCTGCGGTTGGTGTGGGTGATGCGGTTCTGGCCGTCCACGTAAACGAGGGTGGGCTGGAACGCATCGGCTTCCTGCTCGCTCATCGAGGCGAACGCGGCGATGATGACCAGGTCGCCGACCTGCACGTGGCGCGCGGCGCCGCCGTTGAGCGAGACGATGCCGCTGCCCTCGTCGGCGCGGATCGCGTACGTGGAAAAGCGCGCGCCATTGGTGACGTCCCAGATATGCACCTGCTCGAACTCGCGGATGCCGGTGGCGTCCAGCAGCAGGCCATCGATGGCGATGGAGCCTTCGTAGTTCAGTTCGGAATGGGTGACGGTCGCGCGGTGGATCTTGGTCTTGAGCAGGCTGAGATGCATGTCGGCGGGGAGAGGAGCGGGAACGCGGAGTTTATCGCCTCGTGCCCGTCCTGCGCGTGTCGCGCGCACCGGTCGACGCGATCAGAACTCCAGGTTGTCGATCAGCCGCGTGCGGCCCAGCCTCGCCGCAACCAGCGCGACGCGCGCGCCCTGCTCGCCATCTAGCGGTTCGCTGAGGTCCGGGCGACGGATCACCGTGTAGTCCACTTCGTAACCAATCTCGGCGAGCTGGCGGGCGGCATCGGCCTCGACCTGCGCGCGCGGCGTTCCCGCGACCAGACTCTCGCGCATCGCAATCAGGGTCCTGCGGATTGCCGCCGCACGCGGACGCTCGTCCGCCGACAGGTACTGGTTGCGCGAGCTCATCGCCAGGCCGTCGGACTCGCGCACGATGCTGCCGGCCAGGATCTGGATCGGGAACGCCAGGTCGGTGACCAGTTGGCGGATAACGGCGAGCTGCTGGTAGTCCTTCTTGCCGAAGGCCGCCACATCGGGTTGCACCTGGTTGAACAGGCGACTGACCACGGTGCACACGCCATCGAAATGCCCAGGCCGGTGCGCGCCTTCCAGCACGCTGCTGACACCTGGCACGTGCACGTTGGCCGCCAGCTCCACGCCGAACGGGTACATGGATTCCACCGTGGGCAGCCACAAGACATCGCAGCCAGCGCCTTCCAGCCCGCTCATGTCCGCTTCCGGCGTGCGCGGGTAGCGGGTGAAGTCCTCGTTGGGACCGAACTGGGTGGGATTGACGAACACGCTGGACACCACGCGGTCGGCGTATTGCCGGGCCAGCATCACCAGCGAGTAGTGCCCGGCGTGCAGATTGCCCATGGTGGGCACGAAGCCGACGCGCAGGCCCTGCTGCCTCCACTCCCTGACGCGGGCACGCAACGCGTCAAGTTCGGTGATGGTCTCGATCATCGTGGCCCCTGTGGCGTGTGGTTGCGCGCGGCGCGGTCAGTAGGAATGGGCGTCGTCGGGGAAGGCCCCGCTGCGCACCGCGTCGGCGTAGGCGCGCACCGCGCCCGCCACGGAACCGCCTTCGGCCAGGAAATCCTTGACGAACTTCGGCCGCCGGTGGCCCGTGTCCAGCCCTAGGAAATCGTGCAGCACCAGCACCTGTCCGTCGCAGCCGGGACCGGCGCCGATGCCGATGGTGGGAATGGCAAGGTCGGCGGTGATGGCGGCCGCCAGCGACGACGGCACGCATTCCAGCACCAGCAACTGCGCGCCCGCATCGGCGACGGCGCGGGCCTCCTCGCGCAGGCGCGCGGCGGCGGCTTCGTCCCGGCCCTGCACGCGGTAGCCGCCGAACTTCAGCACCGACTGCGGGGTCAGGCCCAAGTGCGCGCATACCGGAATGTCGCGCTCGACCAGGAAACGGATGACCTCGAGCTTGTGGCCCGCGCCTTCCAGCTTGACCATCTCGGCGCCGGCCTGCAGCAGCGCGATGGCGGCATCGAGCGCGCGCTCGGGCGTGGCGTCGGACTGGAACGGCAGGTCGGACACCAGCAACGCACGGTTCAGGCCGCGGGCGACCACACGCGTGTGGTAGACGATGTCGTCCACCGTCACCGGCAGCGTCGAATCATGCCCCTGCACCACCATGCCCAGCGAATCGCCGATCAGCACCAGGTCGACGCCGTTGGCATCCAGCACGCGGGCGAAACTGTTGTCGTACGCCGTCAGCATCACCAGCTTGCGGCCGTCGCGCTTGGCGTCGGCGAGGGCGGGAACGGTCCAGGGCTTGCTGTCGGCGTGCGTGCTCATAGTCCGGCATTATCCACTCATAGCGGATGGATGTTGGACATTTCCAGCGCGGACACAGCGTCCCGCGCCGGACCACGGCCGGGGATACGGGCGTCGGGCAGCACCTCCAGCAGCGGCACCAGCGCGAAGGCGCGCTCGTGCAGATGGGGATGCGGCACGCGCAGGCCCGGCTCGTCGACCACGGCATCGCCGTAAAGCAGCAGGTCCAGGTCCAGCGTGCGCGGTCCCCAGCGCTCGCCTTCCACGCGATGCCGACCGAACTCGGCTTCCACCGACAGCAGCAGGTCCAGCAGCGCGCGTGGCGACAGCGACGTTTCCAGCAGCGCGACCGCATTGATGAAGTCGGGCTGGTCTTCCCTGCCCCATGCCGGCGTGCGGTAGCAGCGCGAAACCGCGCTTACGACGACGCCCTCGCGTCGATCCAGCGCGTCGATGGCGAGCCGCAGCGTGCCCGCGGCATCGCCGAGGTTGGCGCCCAGGCCGATGCAGGCCTGGATACGCGGCGTCATTCCGGCGACGACCCGCCGGTGCGGCGACGGCGACGGCGACGGCGCTTGGAGGGCTGCGCTTCGTCGTCGGCGAACGCATCCGCCGATGCGGCGACACCGAGCGTGGCGGCCAGTTCTTCACCGGACTGCGTCTGTGCCTCGCGCCAGAAGTCGACGTCCTCGGCATGTTCGGGCGATGCCGCGAGCCGCAGGACCAGGAAGTCGAACGCGGCGCGGAAACGCGGATGGCTCAGCAGGCGCGTCACCCGCTTGCGCTGCCGGTTGCCGAAGCGCGTCTGCAGCAGCCAGATCTCCTGCATGGGCAGCGAGAACCGGCGCGGCAGCGCAACCGTGTTCAACTGGTGCAGGGTGACGCGGTCGGCGGCGCGACGTTGCGCCTCCTCGGCCTGCACGCCCTGCGCCTGCAGGCCCATCAGCGCGCGGCAGTACGCCGGCCACAGCAGCAGGGCGAACAGGAAGGCCGGCGAGACCGGCTCATCGTTGGCCACGCGCTGGTCGGTGCCGGTCAGGCCCGCCAGCACCATCCGGCGCAGCGCGCCGCTACGGTTGGAGGCCAGCGCCGCCGCGGTTTCGGGGAACAGCACCTTCAGCAGGCCGAAGCGCTCCAGACCCTCGAAACTGGCCACGCCGTGCCCGGACAGGAACAGCTTGAGGATCTCCTCGAACAGGCGCGCGGGCGCAGCTTCGGCCAGCAGCGGCGCCAGCGGCGCGATCGGCGCGGCGGTCTCGGCTTCGATCTCGAAGTCCAGCTTGGCGGCCAGGCGCACCGCCCGCAGCATGCGCACGGGATCCTCGCGGTAGCGCTGCTCGGGATCGCCGATCAGCTTCAGGCGTCGCGCCATCGTGTCCTCGAAGCCGCCGACATAGTCGCGGACGGAGAAGTCATCGATGGCGTAGTACAGCGCGTTGGCGGTGAAGTCGCGGCGCACCGCGTCGTCTTCCACCGTGCCGTAGACGTTGTCGCGGACCAGCCGGCCGTTGTCCATCTCGCGGTCGCCGCTGCCATCGTCGACGTTGGCGCGGAAGGTGGCCACCTCGATGATCTCGCGCCCGAACACCACATGCGCCAGCCGGAAGCGGCGACCGATCAGCCGGCAGTTGCGGAACTGCTGGCGCACCTGTTCGGGCGTGGCGTCGGTGGCGATGTCGAAGTCCTTGGGATGACCACCGACCAGCAGGTCGCGCACCGCGCCGCCGACCAGATAGGCCTGGAAACCGGCATCCCGCAGGCGGTAGAGCACGCGCAGCGCGTTCGGGCTGATGTCCTTGCGCGAGATGGTGTGCTGGTCGCGCGGGATGGTTCGCAGAGCGGTGACGGGCGTAATAGCGGCAGTTCCATGCAGGAGGGTCACGCGGCCGACTGGGTGGATTGCCCTGAGCCTGGCCGCCGCCTATACTAATCCGCTACGCCGGTTTCACCAAAAACGCTCCCTTCGTCTAGTGGTTAGGACGTGGCCCTCTCAAGGCTAAAACAGGGGTTCGAGTCCCCTAGGGAGCGCCATCCGGCCGAGGTTGCGGGTTGAGAGCCGCAGCAGGTGGACCCACCAAGACCCCGCTCCGGCGGGGTTTTGTGTTTCCGGGCCGGACACGCCCGCATTAAAAACGCTTTAATCGCACCGACCTAGCATGGTGGCCTCCACCACCCCGAGGATCGCCCGTGTCGCGCCTGCTCCTGGTTGAAGACGATCGCATGCTGGGCGACGCGCTGGCCGCGGCACTGGCACAGGACGGCTGGGCCATCGACCGCGCCGAAGACGTCGCGTCCGCGCGCCTGGCCCTGGTCGACCACGGCTACACCGCCGTCCTGCTGGACCTGGGGCTGCCACGTGGCTCCGGACTGGATGTGCTGGCGGCGTTGCGCCAGCGCTACGACACCACCCCGGTGTTGATCATCACCGCGCGCGACCAGCTCAGCGACCGCGTCCGCGGCCTGGACGCCGGTGCCGACGACTACATCGTCAAGCCCTTTGAAGCCGGCGAGCTCGGCGCGCGCCTGCGTGCCGTGGTCCGCCGCACGCAGGGACGCGTGGCGCCGGTGCTGCGGCATGGCGACATCGTGCTGGATCCGGCGGACCGCTCGGTGCGGCTGGGCGACCGGCCGGTGCGCCTGGGCGTGCACGAGTACCGCACCCTGCTCGCGCTGATGGAGCGGCCCGGCCGCGTGATCGCGCGCGACATGCTGGAATCGCTGGTGTACGGCGGCGAGGGTTCGATCGAGAGCAACACCATCGCGGTCTACATCCACCAACTGCGCAAGAAGCTCGGTGACGGCGTCATCGCCACCGTGCACGGCTTCGGCTACCGGCTGGGAGAAGGCGAATGAGCCATCATTCACTGAAGGCCAAACTGTTGCTGGCGGTGATGACACCCCTCGCCGTGGGATGGGCATGCTGGCTGGGCGGGCAGCACTTCCAGATGACGCGACAGCAGAAGGGGCATGAAGACCATTTCCTGCAGGAGGTGGGCGAGCAGATCCTGCTGTCGATGCCCGCCAACCTCGACGCACTGAGCGAAGGCCCGCGTCTTCGATTGCCCACGCGCGCCACTTCCACGTACCGGAAGTTCGAAACCCTGCGCTACCAGGTATGGATCCTCGGCCGGCGTCATCCGGTGGTGCTGTCGGACGGTGCGCCGGACGAGCCGCTGCGACCCGACTTCAAGCCCGGCTTCGTGATCAGCCAGGTGGGCGGCGAGCCGTGGCGCGTCTACGCCGTCAGCGATGCCAGCGGCCGCATCCAGGTGCAGGCCGGCATGTCGCAGTCGGCGATGAAGGCCGAACTCGCGCACTGGGTGAAGATCAGCCTGTGGAGCGGCATCGGCATCTTGCTGGTGCTCGGGGCCATCGTAGGCCTGGCCATCCACTGGAGCCTGCGGCCGATGAACCGCCTGCGCCGCGAGATGGCCCAGCGCGAGCCGCATGACCTCGCTCCCCTGCCCGCCTCTGGCCTGCCACGCGAAATCCGGCCGCTGGTGGATTCGTTCAACCAGTTGCTCGAACGCCTGTCCGATGCGATGCGCGGCGAACGCCAGTTCCTGGCCGATGCCGCGCATGAACTGCGCACGCCGCTGGCCGCGCTGCTGACGCAGACGCAGGTGGCGATGCGCGCCGGCAGCCAGGCCGATGCGCAGGCGGCACTGACGCAGCTCTCGCATGGCATCCAGCGCACCTCGCGGCTGGCGCAGCAGCTGCTGGACTCCGCGCGCGTGGATGCGTCACCGCTGCGCGAAGACCGCCCGGTGGTCGCGCTGCCGGATGTGGTGACGATGGTCGCGCGCGAGTTCGAGTCGATGGCGACCCGCCGGCAGCAGACGCTCGCCATCCATGCCGAGCCGGCCAGCGTGCAGGGCGACCTGGACGACCTCGGCATCCTGGTGCGCAACCTGGTGGACAACGCGGTGCGCTACAGCGGCGAGCACGCCCGCATCGAGATCGCCTGCGGCCTGGATGCCGAAGGGGCCACGGCGTGGCTGACCGTGCGCGACAACGGCCCCGGCGTGGCGCCGGAAGAGCGCGAACGCGTGTTCGAGCGCTTCTTCCGCGGCAGCCAGGGCAACGGTGAGCGTGGCAGCGGCATCGGTCTGTCGCTGGTGCAGCGGATCGCGCGCGCGCACGAAGCCACGATCACCGTGGACGACGGCATCGGTGGCCGGGGCTTCGCCTGCCGGGTGGACTTCCAGGCAACGCCCGACCCCTGAGCCACGGCACCGCCGTCACTCGGCGCGCCACCACGGCTGCGTGGCTTCCGGCCGCGCGATCGTCAGGGGCTGGCCGATCGTCGGCGTCACGATCTGCACCTCGCGCTGGCCGGACAGCATGTACAGCGACTCCATCGGCTCGCTCCAGCCATGGAACGCCAGGTCGAACGTGCTGTTGTGGATCGGCAGCAGCGACCTGCCACCCAGGTCCAGGTGCGCCTGCAGGGTCTGCGCGGGGAGCATGTGGACCTCCTGCCAGCGGCGATCGTACGCACCGCATTCGAGCAGCGTCAGGTCGAACGGTCCCAGGCGCTCGCCGATGGTCCGGAAGCCGTCGAAGTAGCCCGTGTCGCCGCTGAAGAAAATACGCAGCCCGTCCGCCTGGATCACCCACGACGCCCACAGCGTCGCATTGCGGTCGAACAGCGTGCGGCCGGAGAAGTGCTGGGACGGCGTCGCGGTGAAGCGCACGCCCTCCAGTTCGACGTCGTCCCACCAGTCGAGCTGGCGGACCTTGTCGCGCGGCACGCCCCAGCGGACGAGGCGGTCGCCGACGCCGAGCGGGGTCAGGAACACCTCCGTCTTCGCTGCCAGCACGCGTACCGTCTCGCGGTCGAGATGATCGTAGTGGTCGTGCGACAGCACCACGGCGGCCAGCGGCGGCAGTTTGTCGAGGGTGATCGGCGGTGCATGGAATCGCTTCGGCCCGGCCCACTGCACCGGCGACGCGCGCTCGGAGAACACCGGATCGGTCAGCCAGAAGCGTCCGTCGAGTTTCAGCAGCACCGTGGAATGGCCCAACCGGTACAGGGTGCCGTCGGCGGCTTCATCGAGTTGTTCGCGTGTCACCGCCTGCACCGGAATCGAACGGGTCGGCACCGTCCCGGCCGGCTTGCCGCCGACCAGGAAATCCCACCAGAGCTTGCTGGTTTCGCGCCATCCCAGCGGACGCGGCTTGCGCACGTTCTGGAAACCGTCGTCGCCGAACTGCGGCGACTGCGGATAGGACACGGTGCTGCAGCCGGACAATCCTGCGTAGGCGAAGGCGCTCGCCGACACGCATGCGGCCGCGGCCACGCGGCGCCAACGCTTGCCACGCAACGGTGCGGTCCTGTTCTCGTTCTTTCGGGGCATCTCAGTCAACCTGGTCTTGCTGCAAGGTGGAAAACACGTACTGGATCACCGTCGCGGCGCCGGCTTGGCCGGGCAGCGGCATCAGTCCGCTCCCCTGCCCCACGGGTACCTGCCAGCGCAGGTCCACGCAGCCGAGTTGGGCCGCCGTGCGACGCGCTTCGGCGAACAGGCCGGCGGCGATGCCCGACGGGCGTGCGCTCGCGGTCACGAACAGCGCTTCCAGATTGAAGTAATACGCACGCTCGATCATCGAGAAGCCAACCGTGGCGAACGCGTAGCCCACCGCTTCTCCATCGCGCTCCGCGATCCATGCCCAGGCGCGCAAGGGCGGTTCGAACAGCGCCTCCATCAGTTCGAGTACGCCGCCACCCATCCGCGTGCCCGGCGCTTCCGGCAACTCCGCCATCTGCCGGTCGCACAAACGCATCAGCGCGGCGGCATGGCCGCGGGTGACGCGCTGGATGTCGACATCGTCGCGTGCTGCGGTCTGTGTCCAGACCGGATCATCGGGCGATGGAAGAAGGGACAGGGGGATGGGACGGAGCATCGTCGCGATCCTGACAGGCGAGCGTTGGGCGGTCATGGGCAACTCCAGGCAACGGATGGGGGACGAGCGATGTCTCAGAAGCCGCGCGAGATGCCGATGAACAGCGACGTGCTGCGATCCTTGCCCGCCTCGACCAGCGGACTGTCCTGCAGCGCGTCCGGCAAGGCGCGGTACTCGAGATTGCCCAGCAGCACCCAGCGCTTGGCGAAGGGGTGGACCAGGCTGAGGCTGGCACGCGGTACCGTGGCGGCGCCTGGCCGGTAGGCCGCCACGCCGCGGGCGACTTCTTCGTCCAGGATGCCGTAGTAGTAATCGGCCATGTCGGCCGACAGGCGCACCGCACCGACCGACGGCACCAGGGTTGTGCGGCCCAGGGTCAGCGGATAGCTGTAATCCAGCGCGACCGCGTAGCCCTCGCTGGTGCCGGTCACGTCGACGCGCGCATCGAGATCGAGCTTGCCCGCCGCGCCCTTCCAGCTGCCCCCGACGCCCACATCGACGCTGTCGTCGCGGTCGGACAGCAGGCTGCGGTCCACGCCACGCCGCGCCAGTTCGGCCACACCGAAATCATCGGCATCCATGCCGTCCAGGCGTCCGGCGATGAACGTGCGCAGTTCGAAGCGCTCGTCCTTGTAGGCGCGGTAACCAAGCGCCGCACCCCGCAGGTAGAAGCGATCGCCGTCGTAGGCGATGTTCGGCAGCAGGCGCGTGCGGGTGCCCTCGCCGGCGTATTCGCTGTCGCGATGGACGACCGCCAGGCCCGCGCTCCAGCGCGACGGCAACAGATCCTGGGCCTGCTTGTCGGTACGTTCGACGACCTGGGCGGCAACGGAAAACGGCAGCAGCAACAGCAGGGGCGTGCAAGCGCGCAACGCACTCATGGAAACCTCATCGGGTGGGGGAGCCGGACATCCGGTTCCCCCATGCTCGCGCAGGCTCTTTAAGAACTCCTTAAACCCGCCAGCGAGCACGCGGACAGCTGCGATGGAGCGAGGGAACGCTCGCACGGGCAGTCGGGTTTTCGGCAAGGCGCGGGACGCCTGAGTGCTTCGGCGCAACGCGCAACAAGCGCACGTCCATGCAAGCCGTCAGGCGTGCGGGCGGGCGACAGTGCGCCGATCCCCTGCCTGAAAGGATCCGACCATGCCCACCGCCTCGCCCGCCGCCGGCAAGACCCTGCTCACGCCGGTCGACCATACCTTGATCCTGATCGACCATCAGTCGCAGATGGCCTTCGCCACCCACTCGATCGATGTGGCCATGCTGCGCAACAACGTCGCCCTGGTCGCCAAGGGCGCCGCCGGTTTCGGCGTGTCCACGCTGCTGACCACGGTCGCCGAGAAGTCCTTCTCGGGCCCGTTGTTCCCCGAGATCCCCGACGCCTTCCCGGACGCGAAGGCCTACGACCGCACCAGCATGAACTGCTGGGAGGATGCGACGGTCATCGCGGCGGTGAACGCCGCGGGCAAGGGCCGCGTGGTGCTCGGCGGCCTGTGGACCAGTGTCTGCATCGTCGGACCGGCCCTGTCGGCACTCGACCAGGGCTTCGAGGTCTACGTGATCGCCGATGCCTGCGGCGACGTCACCGCCGAGGCGCACGAGCGCGCGATGCAGCGCATGATCCAGGCTGGCGTGAGGCCGCTGACGAGCGTGCAGTACCTGCTGGAACTGCAGCGCGACTGGGCGCGCAGCGCGACCTATGACCTGACCACCGGCATCGCCAAGCTGCACGGCGGCGGCTATGGCCTGGGCATCCAGTACGCCAAGAGCATGTTCGGCGCGTCCGAAGGCGGCCACTGAGGGCGCCGCCATGGGCCCGGCCCACCTTCCGTCCCCTGACGTAAAGCACCGATATGCTGATCCGGGGGTCTTCCATGGTCGTCGATGACACGCGCCGGCACATCCTGAAAGGCATGGCCGGCGCCGCCACGCTGGCCGCGCTGCCCGGCAGCGCCCGACCCGGAGATCCCCGCATGGCCGAGCTGATCCTGCGCAACGCGCGCATCACCACGCTGGACGCGGCGCAGCCCACCGCCAGCGCCATCGCGTTCGCCGACGGCCGGGTGCTGGCGGTGGGCGACGATGCCGGCGTGATGGCACACGCCTCGGAGGCGACCCGCGTGATCGACGCAGGCGGCCGCCGACTGGTGCCGGGCCTCAACGACAGCCACACCCATCTGATCCGCGGCGGATTGAACTACAACCTGGAACTGCGCTGGGATGGCGTGCGCTCGCTCGCCGATGCCATGGCCATGCTGAAAGCGCAGGTGGCTGTGACGCCGGCGCCGCAATGGGTGCGCGTGGTCGGCGGCTTCAGCGAATCGCAGTTCGCCGAGCAGCGTCTGCCGACGCTGGAAGAGCTCAATGCGGCCGCGCCCGACACGCCGGTCTTCATCCTGCACCTGTACGACCGCGCCCTGCTCAACCGCGCCGCCCTGCGTGCGGTCGGCTACACGAAGGACACGCCCGACCCGCCCGGCGGCGAGATCCAGCGCGACAAGGCGGGTAACCCCACCGGCCTGCTGCTGGCCAAGCCCAATGCCTTGATCCTGTACGCGACGCTGGCGATGGGACCGAGGTTGCCCGCCGAATACCAGCTCAACTCCACGCGGCATTTCATGCGCGAGTTGAACCGGCTCGGCATCACCTCGGTGATCGATGCCGGCGGCGGTTTCCAGAACTATCCCGAGGACTACCGGATCATCGAGCAGCTGCATGCCGACGGCCAGCTGACGGTGCGCATCGCCTACAACCTGTTCACCCAGAAGAAGGGCGAGGAACTGGCCGACTTCCAGCGCTGGTCGACGATGCTCAAGCCCGGCCGGGGCGACGATCTGCTGCGCCACAACGGCGCGGGCGAGATGCTGGTGTTCTCGGCGGCGGATTTCGAGGATTTCCGCGAACCGCGCCCCGACCTGCCGGCGACGCTGGAAGGCGAACTTGCGGGGGTGGTGCGCTTCCTCGCCGAGCAGCGCTGGCCGTTCCGCATCCATGCCACCTACGACGAGAGCATTACCCGCGTGCTCGACGTCTACGAACAGGTCAACCGCGAGGTGCCGTTCGACGGCCTGCACTGGATCGTCGACCACGCGGAAACCATCTCGCCGCGCAACATCGACCGCGTGCGCGCGCTCGGCGGCGGCATCGCCGTCCAGCACCGCATGGCCTACCAGGGCGAATTCTTCGCCGCCCGCTACGGCAAGGACGCATTGCGGCATACGCCGCCGGTGCGGCGGATGCTGCAGGCCGGCGTGCCGGTCGGCGCCGGCACCGACGCCACCCGCGTGGCCAGCTACAACCCATGGGTGGCGCTGTACTGGCTGGTCAGCGGGCGCACGCTCGGCGGCCTGCAGATGTATGGCGACGACAACCGACTGGAACGCGAGGAAGCACTGCAGTTGTGGACGCACGGCAGCGCCTGGTTCTCCACCGAACAGGACAGGAAGGGGCGACTGGCACCCGGACAGTTGGGCGACTGCGCGCTGCTGTCGGCCGACTACTTCGCCGTCGCCGAGGACGATATCCCCGACATCACCAGCGTGCTGACGGTGCTGGGCGGACGCATCGTGCATGGCACCGGACCGTTCGCAGCGCACGCGCCGGTCCTGCCGGAACCGATGCCCGACTGGTCGCCGGTCAACCGCTTCGGCGGCTACCAGGGCGGCACGCTCGCGCAGGCCAGCGCAGCCTTGGCGCATGTGCATGGCCCGGCGTGCCGGGTACACGCGCACGACCACGCCGGCCCGCAGCATGCGGCACAGCACGCCGTGCCGACCGGCGACCTGCAGGCTTTCTGGGGTGCACTCGGCTGCGCGTGCTTCGCGTTCTGACCATGTCCACGCCCGTCACGCACGGCCCGTGGTCGCCGCTGGGACAGCCCACCTTCCGCGCCCTCTGGCTGGCCATCCTGGTCGGCAACATCGGCACCTGGGTGCACGACGTCGCCGCCGCCTGGATCATGGCCGAGACCACCGATTCCCCGCTGATGGTCGCGGCCGTGCAAGCGGCGACCACCCTGCCGGTGGTCGTGCTGGCCATTGTCGCCGGCACCCTGGCCGACATCGTCGATCGGCGGCGCTACCTGATCGTGGCGCAGCTGTGGATGCTGCTCGTCGCCAGCACGCTGGCCATCCTCGCGCATCTCGACGCGCTGGGCCCGTGGACCCTCATCGCGCTGACCTTCGCGCTCGGCATCGGCGCGGCGATGGCGATGCCGGCGCAGCAGGCCACCACACCCGAGCTGGTGCCCAAGCCGATGCTGGGACCGGCGGTGGCGCTGGGCTCGCTGAGCATGAACATCGCGCGCGCCACCGGCCCGGCGCTGGGCGGGCTGATCGTGGCGCAGGCGGGGATTGCCTGGGCGTTCGCCGTGAATGCGTTGACCTTCCTCGGCGTCGCCGTGGTGCTGTGGCGCTGGCGCCGCGCACCGACCGCATCGGTGCTGCCGCCGGAAACCTTCGGCGTCGCCCTGCGCGCCGGCCTGCGCTATGCCTCGCGCGCCAGCGTGCTGCAGGCGGTGCTGGTGAAGGCCGCCTGGTTCTTCACCTTCGCCAGCGCGCTCACCGCGCTGCTGCCCATCGTGGTGAAGCAGGACCTGCAGGCAAGCGCCGGCACGTATGGCCTGCTGCTGGGCTGCATCGGCGCGGGCGCCATCGGTGGCGCGCTGCTGTTGCCTGGACTGCGCGCGCGCATGGATGCGGACCGCATGGTGCTGTGGGCGACGCTTGCGTACGCCGGTTGCATCCTGGCATTCGCCCTGCTGCGCTGGATGCCGCTGCTGTACGGGGTCGCGCTGCTCGCCGGACTCGCCTGGATCGCCGTGCTCTCGTCGCTGCAGATCGCGGCGCAGACGGCGGTACCGGCATGGGTCCGCGCGCGGGCGCTGTCGCTGTACATCGTGGTGTTTTCCGGCGGCATGGCAGCAGGCAGTCTGGGCTGGGGCTGGCTGGCGCAGCACGCCGGCACGCCACGTGCGTTGCTGGTCGCCGCCGTGGGCACGGTGGTGGCGGCGATCGCGGGCGCGCGCTTCCGCCTGGGCGAGGCGGCGCGCGTGAACGTCACGCCTTCGGGCCACTGGCCGCAGCCGGTGGTCAGCGCAGACCTGCACGACGATCGCGGCCCGGTGCTGGTGACGATCGAGTACCGCGTCGATCCGGCACGCCGGCAGGACTTCCTGCATCGCCTGCAACCGCTCGGACACGCACGACGCCGCAACGGAGCGCTGCAATGGGGCGTGGCCGAGGACAGCACGCAGCCCGGCGTGTACCTGGAGTACTTCGTCGATGCGTCATGGCGCGAGCATCTGCGCCAGCACGAACGCGTGACCGAAGACGAACGCAGCCTCCAGGACGCCGTGCTGGAAACGCTGGCCGATCCCACGCAACGGCCGCATGTGCGCCACTTCATCGGCGGTGCGCCGGGCGCTGCGCCGCCCTCCGCGCCGTCTGCCCATGCAGGCCTGGCATGAACTGGAAATTCGCCGCCGGGCTCCTGCTCGGCTTCGCCATCGGTTTCGGATGCCGCGCCTTCGGCGTGCCCGTGCCCGCACCGCCGGTGCTGGTCGGCGCCCTGCTGGTGGTGGCGATGACCAGCGGCTACCTGCTGGCCGACCGCGTACTCAGCCGGCGCGAAGCACACCATCGGCGCGACTGCGGCGGCCCCAGCGGCCAGTCCGCCGGGAGCGACGCACCATGACCACGGCCCTGGTCGGCATCGTGCTTGCGCTCGCCATCGGCATCGCCTGCCGCTGGCTCGACATCCCTGTGCCCGCGCCACCACGGTTGCAGGGTGCGCTGCTGGTGGTGGCGATGACGGCAGGGTTTCTCGTCGCGGACCGGTTACTCGGCTGACGGCCGCCCGCAAACGAAGAAGGGCGCGACAGGCGCGCCCTTCCCTTCGCCGTGCCGGGCGATTACTGCATCCGCGGCAGGTCGAACACCAGCACTTCGGCGGCGATGCCGCGTTCGATGCTGACCAGCGGCTCGCCGTCGTACAGCAGCGCATCACCGGCCTTCAGCGCCTGGCCGTTGACGGTGGCTTCGCCGCGGGCGATGTGCACGTAACCCAGGCGCCCGTCGGCCAGCGGCAGTTCCGCTTTTTCGCTGCCGTCGAACAGGCCCGCGTACATGCGCGCGTCCTGGTGGATGCTCACCGAGCCGTCGGCGCCGTCCGGACTGACCACCAGCCGCAGGCGACCCTGCTTGTCGGCGGCCGGGAACGACTTCTCCTCGTACGACGGCGTCACGCCCTGGCGGTCGGGGATGATCCAGATCTGCAGGAAATGCGTGGCGCCCGCTTCGTTGTAGTTGAACTCCGAGTGCTGCACGCCGGTGCCCGCGCTCATTCGCTGCACATCGCCCGGCACGATGCTGGAACTGTTGCCCATCGAGTCCTTGTGGCCCAGCGCGCCCTCCAGCACGTAGCTGATGATCTCCATGTCGCGGTGGCCGTGCTCGCCGAACCCGCGGCCGGCGGCCACGCGGTCTTCGTTGATCACGCGCAGCGGACCCCAGTGCACATGCTTGTCGTCGAAATAGCCGGCAAAGGAAAAGCTGTGCCACGAATCCAGCCAGCCGTGGTTGGCGTGGCCGCGGGCGTGGGCGGGGCGCAGGGTGATCATGGCGGAACTCCTTTGGTGGTGGGATGGCGCACAGATTGGGCCCGGACAAAAATGGAATAAACACCCGACAAACCAATTGATTGTTTCAATAATGTCGTTAATAAATCAGGGGCCGCCCGGACCGGCACGCCGACAGGACAACCCTGCATCGCGACACAGGGTGGAAGCTGCGTCATTGCGTCGCGATGAAGGTGGCGTGTCGTCGCGCGTACCCAGGTACCCACGCCATGGCGGGCCACCTGCATTAAACTTGCGCGGTTTCCGTTCGAGCGTTCGTCTTCATGCCTTTCGTCGTTACCGAAAACTGCATCAAGTGCAAGTACACCGACTGCGTGGAAGTCTGCCCGGTGGACTGCTTCCACGAGGGGCCGAACTTCCTGGTGATCGATCCGGACGAGTGCATCGACTGCACCTTGTGCGAACCCGAGTGCCCCATCAATGCCATCTACCCCGAAGACGACGTGCCCGCCGGACAGGAAGGCTACGTTGCGCTCAACGCCGAGCTGTCGCGCGCCTGGCCGGTGATCACCACGCGCAAGGAGCCGCTGCCCGATGCCAAGGAATGGGAAGGCAAGCCGGACAAGCTGCCGTTGCTGGAACGCTGACGGGCGCGCCCCACCAAGACGTACACATGAAAAAAGGCGCCGCAAGGCGCCTTTTCTACGTCATCCCGGCGAAAGCCGGGATCCATGTTGCCTTTGCCATGGCTGTCGGGCGGCACCGGCAACATCAAGATGGGTCCCAGCGTGCGCTGGGACGACGGGTGTGGATGTTCCGCCATAAACAGAAAAGCGCCGTGAGGCGCTTTTCTTCCGTCATCCCGGCGAAAGCCGGGATCCATGTTGCGTTTACCGCGCTGGTCCGAGGGTCACGCCAGGCACCAGCGTGCGCCGGGACGACGGCGATGACACCGTCGTTCCTGCGTGGTGGGCGACTCAGCCGCCCAGCTTGGCCTTCAGCGCGGCGAGCAGCTTGACCGCCGCCGGCGACGTCGCCGGCAGGCCGCGCGGGTCGACCGCCGACACGTACGCACCGGCTTCCACCGCCGACACGCGGACCAGGAAGCTCGCGCCTTCGTAGCTGACGTCATAGGTGCCCAGCAGCTGCGCGCGGCTGGCGATGGTCACGCCTTCGACACCGGCGAGCGCCTCGCCCACGCGGGCGAAGGCATCGTCACGCGAACCCGCCACATTGAAGCCGCCTGCCGCCGGCGCGGCCGCCGGCGTCGCCTGGCCGGCGGCGGGCACCTGCATGGCGCCACTGGTGTTGGGCAGGGTCAGATCCGGCGGCACTTCCAGCGGGCGTGCCTCCGGGGCCAGTGCGTAGTCGCCCCTTGCACCCTTCTTGAACCACGAGCAGCCGGCGACGGACACGACCAGCAGCACGAGGGCAAGCGGACGCACGAGGGAAGACGAAAGACGCATGAGGTTCTCCTGGGTTCAGGCCGCGAGGGTAGCGCGGCTGGATTGTGCTTCCAACGCCTGCGCCACGGTGGCGAGGCGGTCGGCAGTATCGGTATGGGCGGAAGACAGCGTAAGCAGCGGCAGGCGCAGGCCGTGGCCGAAGCCCGCGCGCTGCAACAGCGCCTTCACTGGAATGGGATTGGATTCCACGCCGAGGAAGGCGTAGATCTCCTGCAGGTGCGCATCCAGCGCGGATGCGGCGGCGGCATCGCCGGCGCGGGCCAGGTCGCACAGCCGGCGGAAGGTGCACGGCAGGGCGTTGGAGCCGACCGAAATCAGGCCATCGGCGCCGGCAAGCATCGCGCACGATGCGGTGGGGTCGTCGCCGCTGAGGACGGCAAAGCCCGGCTGGCGCAGGGCCAGCAGCGCGGCCATGCGCTCGGGTTCGGCGCGGGCTTCCTTGATGCCGACGATGTTGGGATGCCCGACCAGTTCGGCCACCGTCTCCGGCAGCAGGTCGCAGCCCGTGCGGCCGGGCACGTTGTAGAGCACGACCGGCAACCCGCCCTGGTCGGCCACGGCGCGGTAGTGCGCCACCAGGCCTGCCTGCGTCGGCCGCACATACGGCGGCGTCACCACCAGCGCGAACTGCGCGCCACCCGCAGCGGCGCGGCGGGTGGCGGCGATGGTCTTGGCGGTGTTCATCTGCCCGGTGCCGGCGAGGACCGGGATGCGGCCATGCACCTCTTCCACGGCGATGCGCAGCAGCGTGTGGTATTCGTCGTCGGACAGGGCCGCCGCTTCACCGGTGGAACCGGCCACCACCACGCCCTGCGTGCCGCCGTCGATCTGCTGTTTGAGCAGCGCGCGCCAGGCGTGCAGGTCGAGTTCGCCCGACGCCAGGAACGGCGTGGCCAGTGCGGTGATGCTGCCGGAAAGATGCAAGGGAAGGCTCTCGGTGGGGATCCGGCGCACCGGAAGCGCCCGTAAGCGCAGTTATCCCGGCCCGCCTGCAATGTCGGCCGCATGTTACTTGCGGGCTCAAAGGGCGGGCAAGTATGCTGCCTGCGTCGCCGGGCCACGGCCCGGCCGCCATTCAGCCTGACCGCAACGCCGGAAGCTCTCTTGACCGATTCCACGCCCCGGCCTTCGCCGACCGAAAACCACCTCCTGATCACCGCCTACACGACGCATCCGGAATCGCCGCTCCTGTCGGTGACGCGCCGGATCGCCGATAGCGGCTGCAATCTGGTGGATGCCCGGCTGTCCACGGTGGGCCGCGACGTGTCGGTGACGGCGCTGGCGACCGGCTCGTGGGACGCGGTGGCCAAGCTGGAGGCCATGCTGTCGCGGCTGGAGCGCGACGACGGCCTGAAGCTGGTGTTCTACCGCACCGGCCCGAAGGTGGTGCAGTCCAACCTGCTGCCGTACATCGTGGAAGTGGTGGCCGCCGACAAGCCGGGCATCCTGTTCCAGCTGGCCGATTTCTTCGACCGCCAGGGCATCACCATCGAGAACCTGCAGAGCACGCGCTACCGCGCGATGCAGACCGGGGCCGAGATGTTCTCGGCGCAGGTCACCATCGGCGTACCGGCCAACATGCACATCGCCGCGCTGCGCGACGATTTCCTCGAGTTCTGCGACCATCTGAACCTGGACGCGATCATGGATCCGATGAAGTTCTGACGATGACGGCGAAAAGCGCGAACGCTCTGCCAAAATCGACACTGAAACTGCCGCTGGCGCTGTCCGGTGGCCAGACCGGCACCCTCGCCGACTACGCCGGCGCCTGGCTGGTGCTGTATTTCTATCCGAAGGACAGCACGCCGGGCTGCACCACCGAAGGCCTGGATTTCAACGCGCTGCTGCCGAAGTTCAAGAAATTGAACGCGACCGTGCTGGGCGTCTCGCGCGACTCGGTGAAGTCGCACGACAATTTCTGCGCCAAGCAGGGCTTCACGTTCCCGTTGGTCAGCGATGGCGACGAAGCGCTTTGCAAGGCCTTCGACGTGATCCATGAAAAGAACATGTACGGCCGAAAGGTGCTGGGCGTGGTGCGCAGCACCTTCCTGATCTCGCCCGACGGCCGCATCGCGCAGGAATGGCGCGCCGTGAAGGTTCCCGGCCATGCCCAAGCCGTGCTGGACGCCCTGAAGGCCCACCAGGCCCAGTGACGGAATCCCCTTCCCTCCCACCCACCATCCCGCGCCGCGGCGGGTCATGGTGGTTCGCTGCTGTCCGCGGAAAAGTCGCCCGTGTTCACACATCTTCCTCGATGAGGTTGCCCGAATGACCCGTAGCAAGCGTATCTATGTGTTGGACACCAACGTGCTGATGCACGACCCCACCGCGTTGTTCAAGTTCGAGGAACACGATGTCTACCTGCCGATGCAGGTGATCGAGGAACTGGACAACGGCAAGAAGGGCACCTCGGAAGCGAGCCGCAACGCGCGGCAGGTCAGCCGCTTCCTCAACGAACTGGTCCAGGCTTCCGGCCTGGACAACCTGGCTGCCGGCATCCCGCTGATCCAGCCCAACAGCATCCAATTGCGCGGCAGCCAGAGCGCCGGCCTGCTGCGCTTCCAGACCAGCCATTTCGAGGCCGGCAAGAGCTTCGGCGCGGTCATCCCGGACAACGCCATCCTGGGCGCGATCCTGGCACTGAAGGAACAGGAACCGGACATCCCGGTGGTGTTCGTCTCCAAGGACATCAACCTGCGCATCAAGGCGGCGATCGCCGGCATCGTGTCGGAGGATTACGAGAACGATCGCGCGCTCGACGACTTCAGCCTGCTGTACACCGGCGCGGACCCGGTGCCGGAGGATTTCTGGCAGCGTCACGGCAAGGACCTGCGCTCGTGGACCGACAAGGGCCGCACCTTCTACGAGGTCACCATGACCGAGGGCGCGGGCTGGTATCCCAACCAGTACCTGTACCTGCCGGGCGACGATGAATCCGAATTCCGCGTCAGCAAGGTCGAGGGCGACAAGGCCACGCTGCAGATCGTCGACGATTTCCGCCACAGCCAGCACGCGGTGTGGGGCATCAACGCGCGCAACCGCGAGCAGAACTTCGCACTCAATGCGCTGATGGACCCGGACGTCGACTTCGTCACCCTGCTCGGCACCGCCGGCACCGGCAAGACGCTGCTGGCGCTGGCGGCGGGCCTGGCGCAGACGATGGACCAGCAACGGTATCGCGAAATCATCATGACCCGCGCCACGGTCAGCGTGGGCGAGGACATCGGCTTCCTGCCCGGCACCGAAGAAGAAAAGATGACGCCGTGGATGGGCGCGCTGACCGACAACCTGGAAGTGCTGACGCACAACCAGGAGGGCGGCGCGTGGGGTCGTGCGGCGACCAATGACCTGCTCGCCAGCCGCATCAAGATCCGGTCGATGAATTTCATGCGCGGTCGCACCTTCCTCTCGCGCTACCTGATCCTCGACGAGGCGCAGAACCTCACGCCCAAGCAGATGAAGACGCTGATCACCCGTGCCGGTCCCGGCACCAAGATCGTCTGCCTGGGCAACGTGGAGCAGATCGACACGCCCTACCTGACGGAAACCACGTCCGGCCTGACCTACGCGGTGGACCGCTTCAAGAACTGGGCGCACAGCGCGCACATCACGCTGCGGCGTGGCGAGCGTTCTCGGCTGGCGGATTACGCGTCGGAAGTGCTGTAGCAGCATCCGGCCGCTGCGCTCACCGACAGCGCAGCGGCCGGGCACCGATCTGCCATGCACGATCCCTACACACCACACGATGCCCTCGGGCCTGCTCTTCCCGGGGCAACGGGCGGCTCGACAAGCGGCCTGCAGTGGCGACGCGTGCTGCGGGGTTCGGTCGCGCTGTTTTTCGCGTTGCTCACGGTGTTGCCAGCCCTTGCTGGCTGCGCGTTGACGTGGATATGGCCGGGACGACGCACGTATACCGCGTCAGAGGCACACTGACGCCGCCATGGGCCTCCACCTCCCCCGCTGGGTCTGGATCGGCGCCGTGCTGCTGGCCTGCGTGGCCGGCATGGTCAACGTCATCGGCTACCTGGGCTTCGAGCACCAGGCGGTCAGCCACCTGACCGGGACCACCAGCCTGCTGGGTGCGGCGATCGCGCAGGGCGACCCACGCGCGGTGATCCATCTGTGGGGCGTGCTGGTCGCGTTCTGCCTGGGGGCGATGCTGAGCGGGCTGATCATCCAGGACCAGACCCTGCAACTCGGTCGCCGCTACGGCGTGGTGCTGGCGCTGGAAGCGGGCCTGTTGCTCGCCGCGATTCCGCTGTTCAAGCAGGAACAGATCTGGGGCGCGCTGCTCGCTGCGGTGGCCTGCGGGCTGCAGAACGCGATGGTCACCACCTACAGCGGCGCCGCCGTGCGCACCACGCACCTCAGCGGCATGTTCACCGATCTCGGCATCGGCCTGGGCCACCTGCTGCGCGGCATGCCGTTGCCGGTGCGCCGGCTGACCCTCAGTGGCTTGATCATCACCGGCTTCCTGGGCGGCGGCGTGCTGGGGGCGTGGCTGTACCGGCAGGTCGGTTACGACGCGCTGCTGGCGCCGGCGCTGCTCACCGGCGGTACGGGCATCGGCTACGTGCTGTATCGCCAGTGGCTGCACGCGAGGCCGCCGCCTCGCTGATCCCGCCACCCACACGCTGGCGTACGGGATGGCACAATCCCCGCATGACAGCTCCTTCCGTGGTTTCCGCCCTCACCATCGCCGGTTCCGACTCCGGCGGCGGCGCCGGCATCCAGGCCGACCTCAAGACCTTCGCCGCGCACCGCGTGCACGGCCTGTCGGCGATTGCCGCGCTGACCGCGCAGCACACGCGCGGCGTGACCGCCGTGAACGTGCCGCCGATGGCTTTCCTGCGCGCACAGCTCGATGCCTGCTTCGAGGATTTCGACATCCGTGCGGTCAAGCTGGGCATGCTGGCCACCGCCGAGGTGATCGGCGTGGTCGCCGATGCATTGCGCACCCATCGCCCGGCCACGGTGGTGGTCGACCCGGTGATGGTCGCCACCAGCGGTGCGAAGCTGCTGGAGGACAGCGCACTGCATGCACTGCGCACGCAGTTGCTGCCTTTGGCCGACGTGGTGACGCCCAACCTGCCCGAAGCCGAACTGCTGCTGGGCCGTCCGATTCCCGATGCGCAGGCGATGCGCGTGGCCGCCCATGACCTGCTGGCGTTGGGCGCGCGCGCGGTGTTCCTCAAGGGTGGGCATCTGCAGGACGAAGGCGACGTGGTAGACCTGTTCGTCGACAAAGATGGCTTGACCGAGACCTCGCATCCGCGCCTGGCGCTGGAAGCGCACGGCACCGGCTGCACGCTCGCGTCCGCCATCGCCGCCCGCCGTGCACAGGGCATGGCAATGAAGGACGCCTGCCTGGCCGCCTCGGATTACGTGCACGCGGCGTTGCGCGGCGGCTACCGGCCCGGGCGCAGCGACATCGTCGTGCTCGACCATGTCGGAGCCGCACCGAACGCATGAATACCGTCGACGAACAGGGCATCGCCGCAGAGGAGCATCCGCTGCAGTCGGCCGATGGCCACGCGTACACGCTGATCGCCCGCATTCCCGCCAACGCCGCGTCCGCGCTGTTGTGGATCCCCGCGCTCGGCGTCGCCGCCCGCCACTACCTGCCCTTCGCCGAAGCCCTCGCCGCACGCGGCGTGGCGGTGTTCGTGCACGAGTGGCGCGGCAACGGCAGCAGCTCGCTGCGCGCCAACCGTCGCAACGACTGGGGCTATCGCGACCTGCTGGGCACCGATCTGCCGCTCAGCCATGCGGCCATGCGAAGCCGCCTGCCGGGTGTTCCCCACCGCATCGGCGGCCACAGCTTGGGCGGCCAACTGGCGGCCTGCCATGCCGGCCAGGATCCGGAAGCGTTCGCGGCGCTCTGGCTGGTCGGTAGCGGCACGCCGTACTGGCGCACGTTCCCGGCACCGCGCGGCTACGCGCTGCCGTTCTTCTACCAGTTCGCCCCATGGCTGGCCCGCGCCTGCGGCGCGCTGCCGGGACGGCGACTGGGCTTCGGCGGCGACGAGGCGCGCGGGCTGATCCGCGACTGGGCCCGCGTGGGACTGAGCGGTCGTTACCGCGCCGAAGGCTGGCCGGTGGATCTGGAAGCCGGGATGCGCGCGCTGCGGGCACCGGTGCGCGGCGTGCTGTTCGACGATGACTGGCTGGCCCCGGAAAGCTCGCTGCGCGCGCTGATGGCGAAGATGCCGGACAGTCCCACCCATGTCACCGTGCTGCATCATGCCGCGCTGGGAACGCGCGCCGACCATTTCGCCTGGATGAAGCAGCCGCAGGCCGTGGTCGACGCCCTGCTCGCCTGAGCCAGGCTCAGCAGCCCACCACGATGCAGTCGCGTCCCTGCGCCTTCGCCCGATAGAGCGCGCTGTCGGCGCTGTTGATCCAGTCCGAGACCGAGGCGATGCCGGCATGGCATTCCGCCAGGCCGATGCTGACGGTACAGCGCAATCCACGTGCGGAGAACGTGCAGGCAGCGACCTGCCGCCGCAGCCGTTCCGCCGCGACGATGGCCTCTTCCCAGCGCGCATCCGGCATCACCACGCCGAACTCGTCGCCGCCGTAGCGCCCGCCGGTGTCGACATCGCGCAGGCAGGCCTTCAGCAGCCGTGCGAATTCCTCCACCACCTCGTCGCCGACGGTGTGGCCGTAGCCGTCGTTGATGTCCTTGAAGCGGTCGATGTCGATCAGCACCAGCACGGCGGTGCGCCCCACTCGCTGGTAACGCCTCAGTTCGGCGGTCGCCTCGTGCAGCCACTGCTGGCGGTTCATCAGCCCGGTGGCGGCATCGAAGCGGGCCATTCTTTCCAGCATGTCCTTCTGCTGGCGCGCCTTGCGCGAGAGCGAATGGGTGGCGAACCCGATCGCCATCGGATAGACCGCCAGGAACGGCAGGCAGGCCAGCACGACCGGGTAGCTGGTGTAGGGGTCGAAGGCGAAGCCCCAGGCGGCGCTTGCGGCTACGCAGGTCAGGATCATCGCCGCCAGCGTGCGCAGGCCGAAACGGCCGCCACCGACGATCACCTTGTCCATCGTCAGCATCACCGCCAGCAGCACGCTGGGCAGCGCGTCGAAGTGCATCGCCGCGATCCAGAAGCCGCCCATGGCCGCGTCGAAGGTGAGGTTCTGGAACTCGGCCGACAGCGGATCGCCGCGATGCAACTTCACCCGCAGGTAGGCCAGATGCGGCCACAGGAAGCCGTTGGCGAGCAACAGGGCCCACAACGCCGGCGCCGCCGCGTGTTCGTACAGCACGGCGCCCACGCACAGCGCGCCCAATCCCAACCCCAGCGCACGCATGCGGTACATACGCAGACCGTAGCGTGAGCGGTTCTGTTCCGCCAGCGTGCGCACGGCGTCGGAGTGCATGCGGATCCGGCAGGAGGGAGGACGTGCGCCGATTCTCGGCCAATCGTCCCGCCATCGCCAGCCTGCGACGCGCCGTCGCGGCGGTCCTTATGCCAACCCGGTCACGTTCGCCGCGCCGGTCAGGCGGCCGGATAACCCTGCGGGTTCTGCGACTGCCAACGCCAGGCGTCGCGGCACATGGCATCGACATCGCGTTCGGCGCGCCAGCCCAGCACGTCGTTGGCCAGCGACGGATCCGCGTACACCTCGGCCACGTCGCCCGCGCGTCGCGCGACGATCTGGTAGGGAATCGCGCGCGATGCCGCGCCCGCGAACGCCTCGACCAGCTGCAGCACGCTGACGCCCTGGCCGGTGCCCAGGTTGACCGTGAGGCTGCGACGCTCGCGCACCAGGAAGTCCAGCGCGTCGGCGTGCGCGCGCGCCAGGTCCATCACGTGGATGTAGTCGCGCACACCGGTGCCGTCGACGGTCGGCCAGTCGCCGCCGAACACGCTCAGGTGCTCGCGCCGCCCCACCGCCACCTGGCAGATGTAGGGCATCAGGTTGTTGGGAATGCCGGTCGGGTCCTCGCCGATGAGGCCGGACTCATGCGCGCCGACCGGATTGAAATAGCGCAGGTTGGCGGCGTGGAACCCGGGATCGCTGGCGCACAGGTCGCCGATCAGTTCCTCCATCACCAGCTTGGTGCGGCCGTACGGATTGGTGACCTGCAGGCGTGCGTCTTCGCGCACGGGCACGCTGGCCGGGTCGCCGTAGACGGTGGCGGAGGAACTGAACACCAGCCGCTTGACGCCCGCCGACTGCATGCCGTGCAGCAGGTTGAGCGTGCCGCCGATGTTGTTGTGGAAGTAGTCCAGCGGCCGCTCGCAGGATTCGCCGACGGACTTCAGCGCGGCGAAGTGCACCACGGCGTCGAAGTGCTGCCGCGCGAAGAAGCCGACCACCGCCTCGCGGTCGCGCAGGTCCAAGGGCTGGAACGGCACAGGATGCCCGGTGATCAGCTGCAGTCGCGCCAGCACGCCCGGCGAACTGTTGCTGAAATTGTCGGCCACCACCACATCATGGCCGCGCTCGACGAGCACCACATAAGCATGCGCGCCGATGTAGCCGGCGCCACCGCACAACAGGATCCGCATCTCGACTCCCCGGTCGCTGGTCGTCCAGCCCCATTGATGGCCGGTCATGCAGGTGGTACGTAGCGGACGACACCATCAGGCCATCGGCGCATCCTGTCCTCTCGAACGGGCTTTGCACGTTGATCGACTCGACAGCAGCCCGGCCGCGGTCACGCTTCCGCACCCTCCGGGCCTTTAGACTCTTCCGTACGTGCTGCACACAGGGGACCCCCATTGAAGAACGCTCCATTGCCCACCCTGGACCAGGTGCGGATCGCCGTGATCGGCCTGGGCTACGTCGGGCTGCCGTTGGCCGTCGCTTTCGGCCGCAAGTTCCCCACGCTGGGCTTCGACATCAACCGCAAGCGCGTGGCCGAACTGAACGACTACCGCGACCACACCCTGGAGGTCAGCGCCGAGGAACTGCGCGACACTCCGCTGCTGGGCTTCAGCGATGATCCGGCCGCGCTGGCGGGTTGCAATGTCTTCATCGTCACCGTGCCCACGCCGATCGACGACTACAAGCGTCCGGACCTGCATCCGCTGGAGTCGGCAAGCCGCACGGTGGGGCGTGCCATCGGCAAGGGCGCCGTGGCGATCTACGAATCGACCGTGTACCCGGGTGCCACCGAGGAGACCTGCGTCCCGATCATCGAGCGCGAGTCCGGCCTGCAGTTCAACGAGGATTTCTACGCCGGCTACAGTCCCGAACGCATCAATCCGGGCGACAAGCAGCACCGGCTGGAAACCATCATGAAGGTCACCTCCGGCTCCACGCCGGAGGTCGCCGACTTCGTCGATGCGCTGTACGGCAGCATCATCACCGCCGGCACCCACAAGGCCAGCAGCATCCGCGTGGCCGAAGCGGCCAAGGTGATCGAGAACACCCAGCGCGACGTCAACATCGCGCTGATCAACGAACTGGCGCTGATCTTCCACCGCCTGGGCATCGACACCCACGAGGTGCTGGAAGCCGCCGGCACCAAGTGGAACTTCCTGCCGTTCCGCCCCGGCCTGGTCGGCGGCCACTGCATCGGCGTGGATCCGTACTACCTGACCCACAAGGCGCAGCAGATCGGCTACCACCCGGACGTGATCCTGGCCGGCCGCCGCATCAACGACGGCATGGGCAGCCATGTCGCGCGCCGCGTCGCCAAGCTGATGGCGCGCCGCAATCTTCCCGTCGCCGGCGCCAGGGTGCTGGTGCTGGGGCTGGCGTTCAAGGAGAACTGCCCGGACGTGCGCAACACGCGCGTGGTGGACATCGTGGCCGAACTGCGCAGCTACAACGCGCAGGTCGACGTGCACGACCCGTGGGTCAGCGCAGAGGAGGCGAAGCACGAATACGGCCTCGACCTGGTGGCGGAGCCCCAGGCCGGCCAGTACGATGCCGTCATCCTGGCCGTCGCACACCGGCAGTTCACCGAGCGCGGCGCCGACGGCGTCCGCGCCCTCGGCAAGCCGGGTGCGGTGGTCTTCGACGTGAAGCGGGCACTACCCCGCCACGCCGTCGACGACTGCCTGTAACCGCCCTCTTCCACGGAATTCCCCGATGCGCGTCCTCGTCACCGGTGCCGCCGGCTTCATCGGCTCCCACCTCAGCCATCGCCTGCTCGACCGCGGCGACGAAGTGCTGGGCTACGACAACCTCAACGACTACTACGACCCCACGCTGAAGGACGCGCGCCTGGCGCGGCTGCTGCCGAAGGACGGGTTCCGCTTCGTCCGCGCCTCGCTGGAGGACCGCGCGGCCATGGAAGCCGCGTTCGACGAATTCAAGCCGCAGCGCGTGGTGAACCTGGCCGCGCAGGCCGGCGTGCGCTATTCGCTGGAGAACCCGCACGCGTACATCGACAGCAACATCGTCGGCTTCACCAACATCCTCGAAGCCTGCCGCCACCGCGGCGTCGAGCACTTGGTGTACGCCTCGTCCAGCTCGGTCTACGGCGCCAACCGCAAGCTGCCATTCGCGGTGGAGGACAGCGTGGATCACCCGGTCAGCCTGTACGCGGCCACCAAGAAGGCCAACGAGCTGATGGCGCACACCTACAGCCACCTGTTCGCCCTGCCCACCACCGGCCTGCGCTTCTTTACCGTCTACGGCCCGTGGGGCCGCCCGGACATGGCGCTGTTCCTGTTCACCCGGAACATCCTCGAAGGCAAGCCCATCGACGTGTTCAACCACGGCCACCACACGCGCGACTTCACCTTCGTCGACGACATCGTCGAAGGCGTGATCCGCACGCTCGACACCGTGCCCGGTGCCGACCCGACCTACGACCCGCTGCTGCCGAACCCCGGCTCCTCCAGCGCGCCGTGGCGGGTCTACAACATCGGCAACCACCAGCCGGTCCAGCTGCTCCGCTACATCGAAGTGCTGGAAGACTGCCTGGGCCGCAAGGCCGAGAAGCGCCTGCTGCCCATGCAGCCCGGCGACGTGCCCGACACCTGCGCTGACGTCGAAGCGCTCCGTCGCGACACCGGCTACCACCCGTCCACGCCCATCGAAACCGGCATACGCCGCTTCGTCGACTGGTACCGGGAGTTCTATCGGGTGTAGCTCGAATCCCCTGCGCGGATGGCCGGGCGACGGCGTTGCCTGCGTTATAGGAGGCAATCCGCAACAACATCAGGGGATGTTCGATGAACCGCACCTTCGCCGGCCTTCTGGCCGTCATGCTGGCGCTCCTGCTCGCCGGCTGCGCCTCCGGCGGCGCCAGCAGCAAGTCCGCGCCGCCAGAGCAGGCGACCACCGCCGTCGAGAACTACCTGATCGGCGTGGACGACATTGTCCAGGTCTCGGTCTGGCGCAATCCGGAACTGGGCATCACCGTGCCGGTGCGTCCGGACGGCATGATCTCCGTGCCGCTGGTGGGCGACGTGGCGGCTGGTGGCCGCACGCCCGCCGACGTGGCCGGCGACATCCAGAAGAAGCTGGGCGACTACGTGCGCGATCCGCAGGTGGCCGTGATCCTGACCGAACTGCGCAGCCATGAATATCTGTCGCGCGTGCGCGTGACCGGCGCCGTGCGCCAGCCGATCTCCATCCCGTACCGGCAGGGCATGACCGTGCTCGACGCGGTGCTGGCAGCCGGCGGCATCAACGAGTTCGCCGCGCCGGACCGTTCCGACCTGTTCCGCAAGAACAAGGACGAAACCACCGCCACCTACCCGGTGCGCCTGGACCGCATCCTCAACCGCGGCGACCTGTCCACCAACTACACGGTGGCGCCGGGTGACGTGATCGTGATTCCGGAGCGGACGTTCTGATGAGTTCGAACCATATCCTGCCGCCCCCGCGCACGGCCGCCCAGGCCCGCAAGGCGGACGAACTGACGCCCCAGGAACTCGCCTTCGTGCTGTTGAAGGAGGCACGCAAGCGGGTGCTGGCCATTGCCGCGACCTTCAGTGCCATCACCCTGCTGACGCTGGTCGTGGGCATGCTGATCATCCCGCGCAACTACATCGCGTCCACCACGATCCTGGCCCAGGACAGCGACATCATCCAGCCGCTGCTGGAAGGACGCGCCGTGTCCACGGGCGTATCCGATCGCGCCGGCATGGCGCGGCAGATCGTGTACGGCCGCAAGGTGCTGCAGGAAATCCTCGCGGTCGGCAAGTGGACGGAGAAGGAGCTGAGCCCCGTCGCGCAGGACAAGCTGATGGAGGACATCCGCAACAACACCACCGTCAACAGCCCGCGCAACGACCTGGTGCAGATCAGCTACCGGGACACCAATCCCGAGCGCGCCTACCGGGTGACGGAAGCCTTCGGCACGCTGTTCATGCAGGAGGCGCTGGCCACGAAGGAGCGCGAGAGCCGCGAAGCCTACGAGTTCATCGACAAGCAGGTGCAGGAATACCACCGCAAGCTCACCGACGCGGAAAAGAACCTGCAGGACTACCGCTCGCGCAATGCCGATGCCCAGCCCGGCAGCGCCACCGACGTGAACACCCGCATCAGCTCGCTGCGGACCCAGGT
Organism: Pseudoxanthomonas sp. LH2527; assembly: GCF_022539275.1. Taxonomy (NCBI): domain Bacteria; kingdom Pseudomonadati; phylum Pseudomonadota; class Gammaproteobacteria; order Lysobacterales; family Lysobacteraceae; genus Pseudoxanthomonas; species Pseudoxanthomonas sp. LH2527. Next base: position 29,271 of record NZ_JAKZBW010000013.1, read on the forward strand.
CGAGCAGACCCGCATGTCGCTGCTGGAGCAGGAGTCCCGCGCCGCCGCCATCAGCGACCAGCTGTCCGGCGAATCCGCCGTCACCGCCGTGCAGACCCGCGAGAGCCTCTACCGCACGCAACTCATCGAACTGCGCACGGAGCTGGACCGGCTGATGCTGACCTTCACCGAACGCCACCCCGACGTGGTGCGCGTGCGCCACCAGATCGAAGACGTGCAGCGCGCCATCGCGCAGGAACAGGAACGCCGCAAGCAGCCGACGCAGGGCGTGCTCGCCTCGGAGGACGCGCAGCTCAACCCGCTGTACAACGAACTGCGCAGCCAGCAGGCCCAGGCCCGCAACGAGGCAGCCGCCACCCGCTCGCGCATGAGCATCGCCGAATCGATGCTAGGGGCGGAACTGGACCGCAGCCGCCGGATCGCCGCATCCGAAAGCGCGCTGGCCGAGCTCACGCGCGACTACGAAGTCAACCGCGAGATCTACCAGGACCTGCTGCGCCGCCGCGAGAACGCGCGCGTGTCGATGGGGCTGGACCAGGAAAACCGTGGCCTGACGTTGCGGATCCAGGACCCGGCGACCATGCCGTTGCGGCCCAGCGGGCTGCGCTTCATGCATATCGCGGCCGCCGGCTTCACCTTCGCCGTGGCCTTGCCGCTCGGCCTGATCTTCCTGCTGGTGCGCTTCGATCCCCGCGTCCGCGTCGCCCGCCAGATCGCGCAGAAGACAAGTACCCCCCTGCTGACCGTGATCCCGACCTACCTTACCCCCAAGGAACGTCGACGCCAGTCGTTGAGGTTCATGGCCAGCGCAGCGATGGTCTGCGGCGTGTTCGTCGTGTACGGCCTGGTGTTCGCCCTCAAACTCACCAGTGCCTGATGCCACGCCCATGCACCAGATCCGTCGCCAGGAAGACGCCATGAACAGCCGCACCCACCCGCACAACGACGGCGCACAAGGCGTCGATCCCTCCGCCGCGCGCTCCATCGTGCGCGCCGTCGAGCCGCCCCTGCTGAGCCCGCGTGCCCTTGAGGACCGTCGGCTGATCCACCGCAACGACTCCACGCGCCTGCAGGCCGATGCCTTCCGCGACCTGCGCACGCGCCTGCTCGCGCTGGGCGGCGACCGCAACTTCGTCACCCTCGTGGCTCCCGTCGTACCGGGCTGCGGCGCCAGCTTCGTGGCCCGCAACCTCGCCGCAGCGTTCGCGTTCGACGAAACCAAGACCGCGACCCTGATCGATTGCGACGCCCTGCGCCCGGCACAACACGGCGCGCTCGGCGTGGATGCCGTCAATGGCGGCCTGATGGACTACCTGGACGACCGCATCAGCGAGATCGCCCCCGTGCAGTACCGGACGGTGCTGCCGCGCATGTACCTGGTGCCGACCGGCGGCGTGCGCGAGATCACCGGCGAGTCGTTCTCTTCGCTGCGGATGCGCAGCCTGGTGGACTCGCTGCGCAGCACGCACGGCAACCGTTACCTGGTACTGGACGGTCCACCCGTGCTGCAGTCGCCCGATGCACGCATCCTCTCCGACCTGGCCGACCTGGTGGTGCTGGTCGCCGGGTACGGGCGGGTGACCACCGAACAGATCGAGAAGGCCGCGGCGAACTTCGAGCCCGAGAAGCTGGCCGGCGTCGTCTTCAACGACATCCAATGAGCGCAGCCCGCGCGGAGTTCGCATGAAACCGCATCCACGTCGCATCACGCTGGTCGCCGCCGCGATTGCGGCCGCCCTTCCCGTTGCGGCCCACGCCGTGCGCATCGACTACACCCTCGACGCCGGCGTCGAGCGCGACGACAACGTGACGCTGTCCGAGACCGACCCGGTCGAGCAGACCATCTTCCGCGCCGGGCTGGGTTTTGCGATCGAACAGAACTCCTCGGCGGTGCAGGCGAGGATCAGCGGACGCCTCGACCATCGCCGCTACGAGGACATCTACGCCAACGCCACCGACCGCATGCTGGAGGGCCGCCTGAACTGGATGGTCATTCCCGACCGGCTGGGCCTCGTCGTCGAGGACAGCTACGGTGTCCAGACCATCGACCGCTTCGAGCCCGACTCGCCCAACAACCGCCAGCAGATCAACGTCCTGTCGCTGGGACCCGACCTGCACTTCAACCTGGGCAACACCTTGCGCGGCCGCGCCGAACTGCGCTTCATCAACAGCGACGCCGAGGTCACCGAGGACTTCAACTCGGACCGTATCGCCGCCGCGCTGCGTGCGGTCAAGGACCTCGATGCCACGAGCACCCTGTCGGTCAACCTGCAGATGCAGGATGTCGATTTCGACAACGACCTGTTTGCGCGCGACCACAAACGCTACGAGGCCTACGCCAGCTACAACCGCAGGTTCAACCGCCTGGACATGCTGCTGGATGCGGGTTATGCGCGCCTGGACTACGACGATGGCCAGACACGCAACAATCCCCTGCTGCGCGCCGAACTCGGCTGGCGGATGAGCGAGCGCAGCCGCTTCAGCGTCAACGCCGCCAACCAGTTCTCCGACGCCGCCTCGGGAGCCCTCGGCGCCATCGCGAGCACGGAATCCGGCATCCCGCCCAGCGTCCTGACCGGCCGCTCCACCATCACCCCGTCGGCCTACGAGCAACGCAGCCTCAACATGGGGTACGAGTACACGGGCGTCCGCACCATCTACTCCATTTCCGGCAACGCGCAGAAGATCGACTACGTCGACCCGGGCGAGTCCGGCGAGGAGAGCCGTGGCGTCTCCGTCGAACTGAGCTATCGCCTGCGGCCTTCGCTGACCCTCCGTGGCGCGGCGTCGCGGGATCGGACGGAGACCGATCCCCCGTTCCCGCGCCGCGAGAACAACCGGCTGTATTCGCTCGGGCTGGAAAAGCAGTGGTCGCGGCACTGGTCTTCTTCGCTCTCGTACAATCGGTACGAGCGCAGCACCGCGAGCGGAACGTCGGAGTTCAAGCAGAACGTGATCTACCTCAGCATCGCCTACCGCAACCGATGAGCAAGGAAAGCCAGGCGACAACGCCATCGATGCGGCACTGGGTCGCCCTGTCACCGCACCCTCTCGCCGCCGCACTGCGCAAGGCGCGCCGTGGCCTGCGCGGCTTCACGCTGCCGGCGCCCCGGGTGCTGGTATTGCCCTACCTGTGGTTGTTCCTGGCCGGCCGCGGCGTGATTTTCTTCATCCGCCGGGCGTTCATTGCCGAGCCGTTGTTCAAGGCGTACTGCACGCGTGTCGGCAAGGGCGTCACCACCGGCATCTACGTGCCCTGGGTGCAGGGCAAGGGCGAGCTGATCGTGCACGACCACGTCCGCATCAGCGGCAAGCTCTCCATCAACTTTGCGGCGCGCTTCTCCAAGCGTCCGCGCCTGGAGATCGGTCACCACACCGACCTGGCCCACGATTGCCGGCTGGTCGTCGGGAAGGAGATCAGGATCGGCGCGCATGTGGAGATCGCCGGTGGCGTCACGCTGCGTGATTCCGGCGGACACCCTGCCGACCCGGCACGGCGTGCCGCTGGCGCGCCGCCGGACGAGGCCGACGTCAAGCCGATCATCGTCCACGACAATGTCTGGATCGGCTCGCATGTGCTGGTGCTGCCCGGCAGCGAGATCGGCGAAGGCAGCATCGTCTCCGCGTACTCGGTGGTATCCGGCGTGGTTGCGCCGTACACCGTCGTGGCCGGCAACCCCGCACGCCGCATCGGCACCCTGACGCCCCCGCCCGAGCGCGCGCACCTTGCGCCGGTGGCGAAAGCCGTGGCCCCCAAACCGGATCCCGTCACCGCGCCCTCGACGGACGGCGCCGCCGCCGCTGGCTGACCCTGCGCCGACCGCGAAGAGCGGTCGACCCGCCGGCCAACCGCCGCTCGCTGCTGTCAGACCAGGGCTTCCACCGCATCAGGGTGGCTGAGGAAGGCGCGCGGACTGGCGCTGCGGCCATACGCACCGGACTGGAACACGACCACCAGATCACCCGGCTCGGCGACATCCAGTTCCATGCGGTCGGCCAACAGGTCCAGCGGCGTGCACAGCGGGCCCACCACGTTGGCGATCTCACGCTCGCCGCGGCGCCCGTTCACGCTGACCGGGTAGTTGCGGCGGATCACCTGGCCGAAGTTGCCCGATGCCGCCAGATGATGGTGCATGCCGCCGTCCACCACCAGGAAGACCTGCCCGCGGGATATCTTGCGGTCGATCACCCGCGCCACGTAGATGCCGGCCTCACCGACCAGGTAACGCCCCAGCTCGATCACGATGTGGGCGCCCGGAAGATCGCGCACCAGCCGGTCCGACAGCTGCGCCAGGTTGTCGGTCACCGGCGACGCATCGAGCGCCGCCTCACCCGGCGAATACGGAATGCCGAAACCGCCCCCCAGGTTGAGGCTGCGGATCGGGGCCGGCAGCAGGTCCTGCCATTCCAGCGCCTGCTCATAGCACTTGCTCTGCGCCTCGACGATGGCCGCATGACGCAGATTCTGCGAACCGGCGAACATGTGGAACCCCTCGAAGGCCAGGCCTGCGCCGGCGATCTCGCGCAGCAGTTCGGGTACGCGTTCGGCATCGACACCGAACTGGCGCGCGCCGCCGCTCATCTTCATGCCGGAGGCCTTCAGCTCGAACGGCAGGTTCACCCGCACCGCGACGCGGGCGGGCGTGCCGTTCCGCACGCTGGCCTCGGCCAGCGCCTTGATTTCACGGAACGATTCCACATTGACCAGGATGCCGGCAGCGGCCGCCTGCCGCAGCTCGCCATCGGATTTTCCCGGACCGGCGAAGCTGATGTGCTGCGGTGACATGCCGGTATCCAGGGCCACGCGCAGTTCGCCGGCCGAGGCCACATCGATGCCGTCCACGCATCGTGCCATGTGGCAGACCAGCGCCGGCATGGGGTTGGCCTTCATCGCGTAATGCAGCAGGACCGTCTCCGGCAATGCCGCACGCAGGCTGCGCGCCCGTTCGGTCAGCCGCTGGCGGTCGTAGACATAGCAAGGCGTGCTGCCGATCGCGTCCACGACGCGCGTCAGCGGCTGTCCGCCGACCAGGATTTCGCCGGTGGCATCCCGTGGCCATTCCCAGCTTGGAGTCGATGCATTCATGCAGTGCGGATATCCGTCTGTTCCGGGGCCTGCTGTCCGATCGTGCGATGGAAATCGATCAGCTGCAGGATGTTGTTGCGCCATTGCCGGTGCTGGGTGATGTAGGCGCGGGCATTGGCGCCCACGCGCCGCAACGCTTCCGCATCGCGACTGTACTTCAACACGCTGTCCACCGCGGCGTCCATGTCGCCGGCCGGGAACATCCAGCCGGTCGTGCCTTCCTCGAGCACCTCGCGGATCGGCTCGAAGTCCGGCGCCACCGGCGGCACGCTGCAGGCCATGAACTCGAACAGCTTGACCGGCGAGGTGTAGTCACCCGCACTCGGCAGCACCGCCATGTCCATCGCCGCCAGCAGGCCGGGCACTTCGTCATGCGGCACCCGACCGGTCAGGATGACGCGGTCGGACAGGCCGCGTTCTTCCACGAACGCACGCAGTGCCGGATAGGTCGAGCCGTCGCCCACCAGCAGCAGTTTGAGGTGCGGCGACTGCAGCAGCCGGTCGGCAATCTGGTGGACGAAGCGGTCGATCGCATGCCAGGGCACGAAAGCACCCAGGTAGCCGCAGACCACATACCCTTCCAGTCCGTAGCGGCGGCGGGTGTCGTCGCGCTGCGCCTGGGTGAAGGTGAACTTGTCGATGTTCGCGGCATTCGGGGTAATGATTGCCGGGGCGATCCCGGTATGCGCCGCGATCGCGCGATCACGGAACACCGAGGAGACGAACACCAGACCGTCGGCGTTGCGGTACGTCCAGCGTTCGATCGCCATCGCCAGCCGCTTGAAGAACAGCGGGCGCACGCGCTCGACCGTCGCCGAATCGTTGACCTCCAGGATCATCGGCACACCGCGCTGGCGCGCCAGCCAGGTCGGCAGGAACATGAAAAGCGAGTAGCGCTCGTAGATGAAGTCCAGGTCCGGATGCTGTCGCAGGTAGGCCAGCAGGCGCCAGCCCGCGACCAGGTTGTAGAGCACCTCGACCAGTTCGAACAGCGGCTCCGGCAGCTTGTTCACCAGGCCCATCCACGGACGCGCCTGCTGCGTCGGCGACATGGCCTTGGGCGAAGAATACGGATCCGCGCCGGGCAGGGAGATGATGTCCACCGCCACGCCCTCGGCGCGCAGCGCATCGGTAACGCCGCGGATATGCACGCCTTCCACGGCCTTGCCCTGGGTCCGATGATGGTAGAGCACGCGCTTGACGGGGGTTTCCATGTTCACTCGCTGGCGTAGATAGAGGGCGCACGCGGCGCCATGGGAAGTCCGAACGTGCCGGCACCCGGCACGCGCATGGGCCGTCGCGCTGGTTTGTTCGCGACACCGGATACGCGTGGACCGACGTGGGTGGGACGCGCTTCGAGCAGGGGCGACATGCGATGCCGGTGCAGGAAGGGCGCGACATCGGCCGACGCCGACCGTTCATCCCACGCATCGCCTGGTACTTGCGGCGTGGCGCCGCCGACAGCGCCTCCCATCAGGCCGGGTCCATGCACACATCGTGGCCACGCATGGCCAGCACCTGCCTGCAGACGGCCAGCGTATCGGCGGCAACGTCGTCCCATCCCCGACTGGCCGAGGCGGCCAGCACATCGGCGTCCCACGACCTGGCCAGCGCGTCGGCCAGGCCACGCTGCAGCGCAGCCGCATCACGCGGCGGCACCATGATGCCGTTGCCGGCATGGATGATTTCGCCGGTACCGCCCACCGCAGTGGCCACGACCGGCCGGCCGCAGGCGATGCCCTCGACCACCACGTTGGGATAGCCTTCGGACCAGCTTGGCAGGGTCAGCACGTCGGCCGCCCCGATCCATTCGGCAACCTGCGCCGGCTCCAGTCCACCGGTCATGGTGACGCGACCGGCAAGGCCGGTGGCCTGCACCAGGCCCGCGAGTTCTTCACGCATCACACCGTCGCCGACCAGCGCCAGGCGCACTCGCGCATCTTCCGATGCCAATCCCTGGAAGGCCTGCAGCAGCTCACGCATGCCCTTGGCTTCGACGAAACGGCCCACATAGGCGATCAGGCGCGCATCGGCGGGCACGCCGAGCCTGGCCCGCATCGCCTGCTGGTCCCGCGGGTGGAAGACCGCCGTGTCGATGCCGTTGACCACCGGGTGCACGCGTTCGGGATCGGCGCCGAAGGTGGCGATCGCGGTATCGCGCATCGCGTGGCTGACGGTCAGGATCGCATCCAGACCCTGCAGCGTGCGCCGCGTCAGATGGGCGTTGAGGCCGGAACGCACATGGATATCGGAACCGCGGGCGCCGACGATGCAGGGTACGCCCAGGCGCCGGGCCGCGCGCTTGGCTGCCGCACCATCGGGATAGACCCAGTACGCCAGCACGAGATCCGGCTGGAATCTGCGCATCCGCGGCACCAGCGCCCGGCTCGCCATCCAGCCGTTGGTGGCGCGGGATATTCCCGGCAATGCGGGATAGGTATAGGCCTCCACGTCCACGCCATCCAGCGTGTAGTCCGCACCTACTTCGCCGCGCAGGAAGCTGCGTGGCGACAATCCGGGGATACGCGGATAGCTCGCCTGCTGGAAGAAGACACGCACCTGCGCCAGGTTCGAGAGCGCACGCGCGGTCTCATGGATGTAGCGGCCCCGCGTCTGGTCGTGGGGCACGGGCAGGATCGGCGTGACAAGAGCGATTCGCGGCATCATCAGACTCATGTAACGCGATTCTTCCCGTGCTCCGGCCAGACGCGCGGATCATCCCATCGCCAACAACACCTTCAACACCACGTAGAACCCCACCACGGCACCCACGGTCAACACGAACCAGCGGACGATGTGGTTGCCCAGGCGCAGTTCCCCCAAGGCCGGGAACCGGGCGAGGACATTGGAGTGGTGGGCAACGACGAGCGCGGCCAGCAGATAAAGCAGGATCACGTAGCTGCGACTCAGGAAGAAGGCCGCCGCGAAGAAACCCGCCTGCGCCACCAGCAGCACCAGCGCCATCGCCCTGGCGTCCTGCCACTCCAGCAGGTCGTCCTCGTCCTCGAACTCGGGCTCGAAACGGACGATGCGGTACATCATCCAGAAGCCGTAACCGACGAACGCGAACCACAACGCGAAGCCGATGATGCCGGTTTCCGCGAGCACCAGGATGATCGAGTTGTGCGCGGTCAGATAGTGGTACTGGGTGAACTGCCCTGCCCCCACGCCCAGCACGGGATGGGTGATGAACATCTGCATGCCTTCGTACCAGGCATCGATGCGGCCGGAGGCCGAGGACTCCTGCACGTTCAACTGGTCCAGGCGTGACGGCATCAGGCGCAGCACCACCAGCGCGCCGGCGCCCAGCATGGCGGCCCAGATCCTGCCGCGCCGGATCCAGATGTAGACGGCGGTCATCGCGACCACCGCGAGGAAGGAACCGCGCGAGTTCGTCAGGTAGATACCGTAGAACAGCAGCAGGCAGCCACAGAACCAGAACAACCGCCTCAGCCCGAGAAAGCCGCCGCGGCTACCCAGGTAGACCGCCATCGGCAGCGAAATGACGAACAGCATGCCCAGGTCGTTGGGATCGCTGAAGATGCCCACGTACTGGATGCGTCCGTCCTCGACGGTCGGCTGGCCCGTCCAGCCGATACCGGAGGACGCTTGCTGTACCCCGTGCACCGCCATCACGAACGCGCACGCCACGATCACCGCCATGATGACGCGCGTGTACGTCGGCTTGTTCACCGCATTGGCCAGCAGGAAGAACGAGACCACGCACGGCAGGAAATCGACGGCTGCGGTCTGCGCGCCGCCCATCCATCCCGTCAGCGCCAGCGACAGGAAGATGGCCACCAGGAACAACGGCAGCAGCAAGTATTGCGGCGCGTTGAATCGCTTCTCGCGCGAGAACACCCAGGCACCCGCTGCCGATGCCATGGCCAGTGGCAGGATGGGGATGCCGAAGTCCGCCATCTGCGGATAGTCCTGCGGCCTCAGCAGCACCAGCATCAGGTAGATCAGCACGAAGACGAACATCATCATCGTTGCTCACCTCGCCTGACGCGCCCGCGCATGCCGGACCCACATGTTCCCCGCAAGCCCCTCACCACAGGTGCAACCTCGGATTGCGCACGTAGGCCAGCAGGGCCTGGCCGGCATACAGGTTCATGTGCACGAAGGTGGACATCAGGCGCACGGGCGCCCACGCCGACAAGGCGGGAAGCCAGGTTGCCGCCATCAGCAACGCGATGCCGCCCACACCGGCCAGCAGGCATGCCAGGTAGAAAGGGTGCGAGAACGCCAGGTAGGCCGAGGAGACCGCCAGGATGCAAAGCAGCCACGGCACCATCAATCGCAGCAGCTTGTGGCTGACGAAACGGAACCACAGCGGATTCTGGAACGGGACCGCCAGCCAGGGAGCAAGCGCCACCGCCTGGTAGTTGCCGGCCAGCGTGCGCACCTTGCGGACGCGCTCCTGCGTCGAGGTCGTGGAGGGCGTGTCCCATGCGACCGCACCGGCCTCGAACACGACACGATAGCCATCGCGCACCACGTTCATCGGCGTCAACACGTCGTCCAGCACGGTGCCCGGCGGCAACGGTACGTACAGGTCGCGCCGGATCGCATACAGCGCACCGGTCACCCCCACCACGGAACCACTGCGGGCCTCGGCATTGCGGATCATCTTCTCGTACCGCCAGTACGCACCCACGTTGGCCGCAAACCCTCCCGTCTCATCGACGAAGCAGAGTTCGCCGCTGACCGCCCCGACATCCGGGTCTGCGAAATTGGCGGCCAACCGGGCCAGCGCATCCTGTCCGAGCCTCTGCCGCACGTCGACCATCAAGAGTATTTCACCCGACGCCATGTCCACCAGCTCGGCAAGGCAGGCCGCCTTGCCCCGGCGCTGCGGGAACTCGACCACGCGCAGGCGCCGGGAAGGGATGCGTCGCAGCACCTCGGCCGTGTCGTCGGTACATCCGTCGCAGGCGACGATGATGTCCAGGTTCTCCTGCGGATAGTCCAGCGACAGCAGGTTCTCGATCTTGGGCGCGACGCTTGCCGCCGCGTTGTGGACGGACAGCAGAACGGTGACACGCGGAAAGTGCGGGCGCTTGCGCACCGGACTCGAGAACAGGCGCGCCCATGCCAGCACCCACAGCGGATACCCGACATAGGTGAACACGATGAGGACCAGGCTGCCCCAGAACGCCAGGAGAACGGAAGTCTGCAGCATCAACGCACGCTATCCGTCGGCAGTCCGTCGGCCCAGCGCTGCAGACGGCCCTGCATCCTGCCGGCGAGGCCGGGGTAACGCTGCAGCAGCGCGCCCAGATGCTGCACGTCATCGGCACGCCAGGCACGTATGACCACCGTTCCCAGCACGAAGACCGCAGCGTAGATCAGACCGGCCGCCAGTTCGGTCCAGAAGTTGGTGCCTCCCACCAGCATGGGCACCACGGCGACGGCGATCGCCACCAGCGCACAGGCCACCATGCGCCCGAGTTCGCGCCACGGCACCCGCAGCTTCAACAGTCGCGACACGCCGGTGGCCATCAGCGTGAAGATCAGCACCTCCGAGATGGCGTGCGCGGCCACGGCGCCGTTGAGCCCGTAGCGCGGGATCAGCAGCACCGACAGCACGGCCACGCTCACGACCGAGAACAGCACATACCCCACCCGCAGCCGCTGGTTGTCCGTTGTCGACAACAGGGCGTTGAAGGCGCCGCCGACCATGGTGAAGCCGCCCACCACCATCATGACCCTCAGGGGCAGCACCACCGCCTCGTATGCCGGCCCGTAGAGCAGCGCGACCGCGCTGTCGGCCAGCAAGGCACCCGTACCCGCGAGCAGCAGACCGATGAAGGCGAAGTAGCGCATCGCGTTGGCCATGATCGCGTTGACGCCGTCCTGCCCGCCCTTGCCGAACGCGTGCCCCATCATCGGCATCAATACTGTGCCCAGTCCCGAGGCCAGCAGGTCCACGCCGCCGCGCGTCAACGCGGCCGCAATGGCGAAGAAGCCCACGGCGGCCGACCCGACCATGGCGTTCAGCATCCAGGTTTCGATGGATTTGTTGCTGATCGCATAGGCAAGGGTCAACAGCACGGTCCAGCCGAGGTGCCGCTTCAGCCGCGCCAGCGTCGCCGGATCGACCGGCTCACGGGAAGGCCGTACCTCCGCCTTGCGCAACATGACCGACGAGCACACCACGTAGCCCACGCTGAGCGCGGTGAACAGCAGCAGATACGCCAGCAGCGGGGCCTTGAGCATCACCAGCGCCAGCACGGCCACGATGTTGATCAGGCTCATCGTCACCGTGGAGCGCGCCTCGACATGGAACAGGCCGTAGCCCTTGGCGACGGAGACGTCGAACAGGAACATGGCCTTGGCGATCGCGGCAATCAGCACCACCGCCGCGAACACGGCCAGGTGCCCTTCCCAACCGGCAGGCGTGAAGAACGGCATGGTCAGCAGGAACACCACCGTCACGATCGCCACGCACGCCAGTTGCCAGCGGCGCAGCCATCCGTGGATGCTGCGGGCCGTCTGCGGCGAGCCGCGGCCCAGGCTCTCCGACGCGAAGCGGATGACGGTGGTGGTCAGGCCGTTGTTGCTGCACATGATCAACAGCCCGGCCATCCACACCATGTAGGTGTAGCGGCCGAAATCGCTCGGGCCCAGGGTGCGCGCCACCAGCACGCTGGTCAGCAGACCCAGCGCATAGGTCACGTACGTGGAGCCCATCACCATGATGGCGCCGCGTATGGCCGTTCTGCCGTTGAAAGGCTGGTTCATAGTCCCCTGTGATTGGTGCGAGGTGCAGCACCCATACCGACTGTCACGAACAACGCCAAAAGTGGTCAGAACGGGTCACGCGTGGTGCACGGCCGGCATGGCGTTCGTTCATCCTGTGACCTGCGACAGACGCATTCCACGTTGTCACCTGCATATGAAACCTTCTGGCAAGCTCGGCGTCGTTCATGTCATTGATTCACTTGAATACGGAGGCCTGGAGCGCGTCGTTGCCGATCTGGCCATCGCACAGGCGGCCTACGGACACACCGTCAGGGTATTCAGCCTGTGTGACACCGACGGCTTTCGCCCGTTCCTCGAGCAGGCCGGCATTCCCGTCATCATCGGACACAAGCGTGGCGGCGCCGATGTCAGGCTGATCCGGCTGCTGCGCGCCACGTTGCTGGAGACCGGCGTGGACGTGGTGCATACGCATAACTTCGTCCCCAGCTATTACGCGGCCGCCGCGACACGCTTCGCCCGGCGACAACCGGTGCTGGTCAACACCTGCCACAACATGGGCGGCCGGCTGCGCAATCGCCGCCTGCGCTGGCTCTACCGATGGTCGCTGACGCACGCGCAGAAGGTCGCGATGGTCGGCGCCAAAGTGCGTGAGCAGCTGGTATCGAGCGGGCGGGTGCCGGCTTCCAAAAGCAGCACGGTGATGAACGGCATCCCGGTCGATCGCTTCGAGCGTTCGTCCGCTACGCGCGCGCAGGTGCGCGACGAGCTTGGCATCGCGCAGGAGGCGCTGGTGATCGGCACCGTCGGCAGGCTGGTTGAACTGAAGAATCAACGCCTGCTGCTGGAGGCCGCGGCGCTGCTGCGCCCGTCGCGGCCCGGCCTGGTGGTGGTGCTCGCCGGCGACGGCCCACTGCGCGACGAACTGGCCTCCCTGGCCCGACAGCTCGGCATGCAGGACGGCGTTGTCTTCACCGGCCCCCGCCAGGACATCCCCCGGCTGCTCAACGCGTTCGACGTGTTCGCCCTGCCCTCGCGCACCGAGGGACTGTCGATCGCGCTGCTGGAAGCCTGCGCCGCCGGCCTGCCCCTCGTGGCCACCCGCGTGGGTGGCAATGATGAGATCGTCCAGGCGCACCAGACCGGCCTGCTGGTCCCGTCGGATGATGTTTCCGCACTCCGTGCCGCGCTGTCGCGGCTGCTGGAGGACCCGGCACAACGCCTGCGCATGGGCGAGAACGCACGCCGCTGGGTGGTCGAGCACGGATCGATCGAGGTGATGCGTGAGAACTACGACGCGCTTTACGCCGGCGTGCCAGCACCCCGCTGAGTCCACCCCCGGGGCTGGGCGCCGTTCAATCCCGCGCGTCCGTCATGGTTACTGGTTCACGCCATCCACGGCAAGCGCGAGGCATCAGCCGGACCGCCCCTCCAGTTCCTCGAACGCGCGCTCCAGACCCGTTTCCGTCGGGACGCGCTGCCTCCATCCGATCGCCTTCAGCTTGTCGTTCGGATACGCGAAGCGGCGGTACATCGAATGGACCACGTAGGGCGTGAAGACCGCAGGCAGCTGTCCCTTCGACCACTGGTGGTAGCGCAGCAGCACCCTGGCACCCAGCTTGAACAGCGGGTACGGCACCGGCACCACGCGCAGCTTGCGCACCTTGCGCCGATAGGCACGCAGGTATTGCGCGCAGGTCGGGATATCGTCGTCGACGACGTTGTACGCCTGGCCGTCGACCCCTTTCAAGGCCGCGCAGGCGATCGCGTCGGCGCAGTTGTCCACGTACGTCAACGGCAGCGGCGCGCTGCCGCCGAGACTGAAGAACAGCCCCATTGCACTGATTCCCACCCGGTTGGAGAACGCGCCGCCGCCGGGCCCATAGATCACCCCGGGGCGAAGCACCACGGTCTCGAAGCCATGCTGGCTGCGATATTCGTTGAGCAGATGCTCCTGTCGGGTCTTGGCATGCGCGTAGGGTCCCTTGTCGATGCCGACCGGTTCGATCGGCACCGTCTCGTCGTGCGCGGCACCGGTCGGCAGCGACGCCGTCCGATAGACCGCGAACGAGCTCACCATCACCACCCGGCGCACCCCTGCCGAAGCGGTGGCGTCCAGCAGGTTGCGGGTGCCGACCACGGTGTTGGCGAACATGTCCGCCGCCGAACCGCGCATGCCCGCCGCCGCATGCACCACCACCTCCACGCCCGCCAGCATCGGCGCCAGGTCATGGCGATGCAGCAGGTTCGCGGCGACCACGCTGACGCGCGCGTCGGGATACGCACGCTGCAGCTTTTCCAGCAAGCCGGCGGGTGCCGTGCGGCGCACATGGATGCGCAGGTCCTGCACCCCGGCGTCGAGCAGGCTCTCGGCGATCCTGCGACCCAGGAATCCGGCGGCGCCGGTCAACAGGACGGTCATGCGGGCCGCTCCAGGGCTTCGACGATGCCGTCGATCAGGGTCGCCACGCGCAGGATGTACGCATGCGGCACCGGATCCTCGCCCCGGCCCTCGATGGCGTCGTAGAAGCCGCCCAGCAGCACGCGCATGCACTGGAAATAATGGAACCGGTTGCGCATGAAATCCCCCGTGTTCCTTGCGCCGTTGCCGGCGAAGCGCACTGCCTGTATCCAGGCCGGGAACAGTCGGCCCAGTGCACTGGGCTGGTCCTGCCGCGCGCTGCGCACAAGCGTGCGCGCGGCGTAGTCGAGCTCCACGGTGTCGCGCGTGCCGTACACCTTCATCGCATGCGAGACCGGCCTGGCGTGGGAACTGACCATGCCGGACACCGTGACGCCGTTGGCCCCGGCCAGCGTGAAGCGCAGTTCGTCCGGCATCGCATCCAGCGCGGCGTCGCCACCGTCCGGGCGCATGCGGTGCGCGAAGGCGTTCACCGTTACCGGCTCCTCCAGGAACGGGACCACCTTGGCCAGCACATGGTCCAGCACGTTGTGGAACAGCTTGCCGGGCAGCCGGTGCACCCAGTGCGCCGGGTCACCCATCACCGCCATGCCGTAATCCCCGCCCAGGTTGTAGCCGTAGCTGGTATCGATGTGCACCACGTCGCCCAGCGCGCGTTCGTCCATCAGCTCGCGCAAGCGCAGGCCGGGAGTCTCGAAGTTGTAGAGGTAGTTCACCCCGATCCTGCGGCGGGTCTCCCGCGCACAATCGAGGATGCGACGGGTGCCGGCAGCATCCAGTGCGAAAGGCTTTTCCAGGAACACGTGGCAACCCAGCTCCATCGCCTGGCAGGCCAGTTGCGCGTGCGAGTCCGGCGGCGTCACGATGTGCACCGCGTCCAGACGCTCGACGCGGATCATGTCCGCCATGTCGGCATGGCCGGTCACCCCGGTCCAGCGTTGCGCGAAGCGCTCCACCATCAGCGGCTCGCGGTCGCAGGCGGCGACCAGGTCGGCGCGCCCCATCGCGCGAAGTTGCTCGGCATGACCGTCGGCGATCTTGCCGCACCCCACAATCCCAACCCTCATCCGATGCTCCCGGCAACGCGCGGCATGGCCGGTTGCGACGTCTCGCCGCCGACGCGATACGCAGGCCGCGAAATCACGTAATCGCGGTACAGGCCCGGATCACCGGTTTCGCCGGCTTCCGCCGCCTTCGCGATGTTGTACATTTCGCGCGCACTGACGTAGTGCAGCTTCCATTCGCTGCCATCGTTATAGCGCGACTCCAGATAGCGGTAGGCCTCGTCCATCGATGGGCCCAGCAGCGTATCCATGTCGCAGTCCTCGGCGCCGTGGGTATGGATCTTCACGAAGGTCCATTCGGGCCGGCCCTCGATGTGGATGCCGGTTTCCACCCAGGCATCGATGCGGTCACGCGACGGCGGCGCGACCTTGCGGATGTCCGAATTCTCGATGCGCGGAATCAGGCCGAACTTGCGACTCTTCCAGCGGAACCCCAGCGGGCCCTGGATGATCATCAGTTCGCCCTCCTCGCGGCCACCCACGCGCACGCGCGGGCCGGTGTCGTGCGACTTGCAGCGCAGCGGATCGTCCTTGGCGTAGTGGATGCGGTTGACCGTGCGCGTCTGGCACGGATCCGGCGCCGCCGGCAGCGTGAAGTCGGCATAACAGCCCTCTTCGCGCAGCACGATCAGTTCGTTGTCGACACCGCAGTGGCGGCCACTGGGATGGCTGTTGTCCAGGGCCCAGTTGCCGTGGATGAAGGCCCAGCGCGGCTGGCCGGTGGCCGGATCGCGCGGCAGCGCATCGTGGCGCGCGGCCAGCAGTTCGGTGAAGCGCGACAGCTTCTCGCGCAGCCCGGCCTCGGTGTCGTTGTCGTGGTGAAGGTGGATCTCGATCTCGCCCAGCCCCTGCCGGCAGAGATCCACCAGCGCGTCGAGGTGCTCTTCGCGGTATTCCTCTTCCGGATAGAAGAACGAGTGCACCGGCGGCCTGCCGTCGGCGTCCCGATGGCCCGCGCAAAGACGGGGCAGATCGCGGCTCCAGCGCGCCACGCGTGCGCGCTCCTTCTCCAGGTCGGGCTTGCCCCACGCCGGCTCGTAGTGGTCGACGAAGCAGAACAGCAGGTGGCGGGTGGTGCCCTTCGGCACCGGCGCACGCCAGTCCTGCTTCAACCAGGCCAGCAGCCAGGCCATGACGTTGCGCCTGCTTACCAGACGCACGGCAAGCATCAGGCCCAGCAGGGCGACAACCGCCAGTGCAAGAAGAATGAACTTCATCAGTGATATCCCGGGGTCAAAGCGATTCCATAGGTGTTGCAACGTGCCGTAGCGCGAACGGGCGACCACGCCCGCATCGTCGGCGCCGGCGCGCAGCGTGGCAAGGGCGTTGTCGGCGACGGCCACGACAGGCGCGGGGGGCTGCGGCAGCGCCGCGGCGGCCAGGCCGGTCTCGTACGCACCGAGGTCGGGCGGATCGCCGCGACGGTTGCCGTCGATGTCGTCGGTGACCGCCTCCAGCGGCGTGCCGGCCTTGATCGCGCGGCTTCCCGCCTGCGGCCTGCCCGCTTCGTCCAGCGAGAAGTCCGCCTGCATGCCATGGGCGTCGGCACCCATGCGTCGCCGCCACCGCTCGAAGTTGCCTTCCGCGACCAGCATCGGCGACTGCGGCCGCTGGTCGACGAAGCGGCAGGCGCCGCGCCGATCCGAATAGCCGTTCCAGTCCATGCCGGGGTCGCCGTCCAATGCGGACAACGCGCCGCCCAGTTCCTCTTCGTGCACCCAGCGGATTTCCACGCAGGGGCGTCCATCCTGGACGACAAGATTGTTGCGGACGGTGGGATTGACGTTGGCGGGTCGCTTGGCGTCCTTGTCCCAGTCCTGGAAGGACAGGCCGAAGAACAGGGCCGCATGCCCCTTCAGGCCCGCATTGATGATGGTGTTGTTGGCCACGATCGCGTCCTTGGACGCGTACATGCCGATCCCCGAATAGCCCGTGTTGCGCACCACGTTGTTGCGCACGATCCCGCGGATCGACTCGTAGTACTGCGGGTTCACGCTCAGGTCGAAGAACTCCACGCTGGTGTCGAACCCCACCAGGATGCCCGCATCGCCCGTGTTCTCCACCCGGTTGCGCTGCACCACCACGTCCCGCGCGCCACCCTTGAAGTACATGCCCGTGGTCGCCGTGTCGTGGATGTAGCTGTCCTCCACCACCATCCCGTCGGCATTGACGTTGTCGATACCGTCGGCATTGCTGCTGTCGCGCGCACCGGTGGTGTGGATCTCCACCCGACGGATCGTCGCCCGGTTCGACTTGGGCGTGATCTTGATCCCGTCACGACCGGTGCTGTGGATCAGCAGGTCCTCCAGCACCACGTCGCTGGCGCCGGTGTCGCTGGCCGGACCGCCCTGGTACCAGTTGGTCTGCAGCATGATCCCGTAGTAGTAGCCGCCGCTGATCTCCAGGTTCGACAGCCGGCTGCCCGAGGCGGCCGGGTCGATCTGGATGGTCACCGTATCTGCCGTGGTGATCGCGCAATGGATGCGCGCCTTGCCTTCGCCGGCGTAGGTCTGCAGCGTCATCCTCTGCCGCAGGCGTACGTCGCATTCGTTGTAGGTGCGGTTGTTGGCCGGGGCCCGCAGGGTGATGGTGTCCCCCGCACGTCCGGCGCTGATCGCACGCTTGACCGTGCGGTAGGGATTCTGCAGCGTACCGGTGCCGCTGCTGTCGTTGCCGGACGTCGAGACGTACAGCTCGGCCGCCATCACGGGGCAACTCAGGACCGTGCCAACAGCGAAAAGCAGTGCGGCGGCAAAACCTTGAGCGCACGCAGGAATTGGCATGGACATCGGTGGCGGATTTCCTGAGGTTTCCAGTCCTCCCGTGTACCATCACGGCAGGCGACCCTGGTCCGGAAAGCCCAGGGGGCGCACATCGCGCCAGTCATCGCGGTGGTCGACAACGCGTCGTTGGTGGCGGCCCCGGGGGATGCCCCACGCCACGCGTCTCACAATTTGAAAAACGCCGATGCGTGGGAATTCCGGCCACGCAAGTCCTGTTTCGGCGACGAACCGCGTTATCTGGGGGAGGACAGGATACGCCGACCCGCAATGCATGCCGGATCCGTGCGTCAGGCCAAGAAGGGGATGGAACTTGAAAAGAGGCTTGATCGCCAAACTGCTTTCGGTGACCGGATTCGGGCGCCTGCTGGCCGCACTGCCCCGTCATGGGGTGCTGGTGTTCAATTACCACCGCGTAGGCGATGACGCACAGTCGCAGCCGTACGACCGCGCCCTGTGGAGCGCCAGCGCCGGCGACTTCGACGCACAGGTCGGCCATCTGGCCCGTGGCTTCGATGTCATCTCGCCGAAGGACCTGGACTATGCCCTCGGGGATCGCCGGGGGCGCTACGCGCTGATCACGTTCGATGACGGCTATCTCGACAATTACCAACTCGCCTTTCCGATCCTGCGGCGGCACAACGTCCCCGCCGCGTTCTTCATCGCCACGGGTTTCATCGACAAGCCCACCCTGCCCTGGTGGGACGAAATCTGCTGGCTGTTGCGTACCTCGCCGCACCCGCGCCTTTCGTTGACACCCTGGATCAGCCAGCCGCTGCTGTTGCAGCCTGCGTGCGACACCGCCATCGCGCTGGTCCTCGCGCGCTACAAATCGCTCCCTTCCGACGAGGCCGCCACCATGCTGCGCGCCCTGCGCGAGGCGGCGGGCGTCAGGCATCCGGAGGACGTCTCCGGACACTGGATGAACTGGGACATGATCCGCGAGATGGCGCGTGGCGGCATGACCATCGGCGGACACACGGTCAACCATCCGGTGCTTTCACGCATGCCGAAGGAGCAGCAGTACCAGGAGATCTCCGGTTGCGCCGCGCGCCTCAAGGCGGAAGTGGGCATCGACATGGAGTATTTCGCCTACCCCGTCGGCAACCGAAACTCGTTCAACGACGACACCCGCGAGTGCCTGGACGCGATGAACGTGCGCCATGCGTTCTCCTACTACGGCGGCTATGCCACGCAGGCATCGCCACGCTTCGACATTCCGCGCGTGGCAATGGAAAGGCATATCCTCAAGCATGAATTCGAGGCCATGGCGTCGCTGCCACAGGTCTGTGCGCGTCCCTACAACTAGGTACCGCCCCATCTTCACATGAACGACGGCGCAGACTTCCTGACCTTGTACAAGGAACTGGGCGTTGGCCCGGAGTGCGACCCCGACAGCTTCAAGCGCGCCTACCGCAGGCGTGTATCCGGATTGCACCCGGATCGCGCGGGCACTGACGCCGGCGGCGAGGATACGCTGAAGACGCTCAACTACGCTTACTCCGCGGCCCTGGAGTTCCACCGTGCGCACGGGCGCTTCCCTGGCGCAACCGTAAAGGCGCCGACAGCGACCGCAGGCATGCGTACCGACATCGTGCAGGGCGGCGAGGATGCCACTTGGGATGAGCCTGCCCGCACACCCTCGCGATGGCGGGGACTCGCCTGGCTGGCACTCGCCATCGCTCTGGCGGCGCTGCTGCTGTCCGCCGAGAATGAAGGTGATGTCCCACACGCGATGCCATCGGAGACCGCGCAAGCGATGGTCACCACCGAATTGCACGCCTCCACCGACCCGCCGACCCTGAAACTGGGCATGTCGCCGGACGAAGTGATCGCGGTGATCGGACCCCCTTTCAGCAGCGATCACACCGGACAGCAATGGCTATACGGCGCGTCGTGGGTGCGGGTGGCCTGCGGCCAACTGGTGGACTGGTACAGCTCACCGCTGCAGCCGCTCGATGTGGCCCGCGAGCGGCCAGGTCCCGGCGATACGGTCGCCGACTTCCGTCCACGCCGGCACTGCCCGGGCAATGAGTGACCACACGGCAGCGCGCTGGCCCGGCCACGCGCGCAACCATCCCCGCTCCTGACTGACCGCTCAGGCGGGCTCTTCGTCGGCCGGGATCGGCTTGCCTTCGGCTTCGGCCTGCAGCACGCTGCGGCGGATCTTGCCGGTACCGGTCTTCGGCAGCGCATCGCGGAACTCGACCGTGCGCGGGATCATGAATTCCTCCAGGTGAGCACGGCAGTGCGCCATCACGGCGCGGGCGTCCAGATCATCGCGATCCGTCACCACGATCGCCTTCAACGCATGACCCATCACCGGATCCGGTACACCGACCAGGGCCGCCTCGCGGATGCCGGCCAGCGCATACAGCACGTTCTCCACTTCCTTCGGGCTGACCTTCTCGCCGCGGGACTTCAGGATGTCGTCCTTGCGACCGACGAAGTACAGGAAGCCCTCTTCGTCCATGCGGAACAGGTCGCCCGTGTGCAGCACTTTCTCCCACGGATAACGCCCGGTCTTCAGCGTCTTCGCGGTCGCTTCCTCGTTGCGCCAATAGCCCTGCATCACGTGGCCGCCGCGCACGACCAGTTCGCCGACGACATTCGGCGCCACCGGCTTGCCCTCGTCATCGGCCACCCACACTTCCGTGCCCGGGATGGCGATACCGACACTGTCGGGCCGCTTGCTCAGCTGCTCCGGCGGCAGGTACGTGCAGCGCTTGGACTCGGTCATGCCGTACATCGAGTAGATGCGGGCATTCGGGAAGATTTCCTGCAGCTTCAGGATGTGCGCCGGCGGCAAGGCGGCCGCGGTGTTGGTCAGGTAACGCACGCCACGCGCCCAATCCGGATTGAAGTTGCCGATCTGCACGATCAGTGCCGCCATCGTCGGCACCAGCGGGAAGCCGGTGATGTTCTCCGAGGCCAGCAACGGCAGGATCTTCTGCGGGAAGGCGAACGACTTCTCCAGCACCAGCGTGGCGCCCATCTTCACGCACATCAGCAACTGGTACAGGCCGTAGTCGAACGACAGCGGCAGCACGCTGAGCACCACGTCATCGCGGCGCGACTGCAGGTAGGTGGTGATCGAGGTTGCGGCGTGCTCGATGTTCTTGTGCGTCATCATGACGCCCTTCGGATTGCCGGTGGAACCCGAGGTGTAGACCAGCATCGCCAGGTCGATATCGACGCCCGCGTGACGCTTGGCCGCCGCACCCGGCACGGCGAGATCGACGAACGTCGCATAGGTCTCGGCGCCTGCGGGCAAGGCCGTGGCCGTGTCGTCCACGACCACCACCCGGCGGATACTCGGGGCCTGCGCCGCGGCGGCCAGCGCCACGCCGGCCAAGCTGGCCTGCGTGAACAGAACCGATGCTTCGCAGTTGTTCAGGACGAACGCGAGCTTGTCGGTCTTGGTGGTCGGATTGACCACGCTGAAGATGCCGCCGGCGCGCAGCGTGCCGAAGATGCCGACGGCGGTCTCGACACGATTCTCGAGGAACAGCACGCAACGCTCGCCGTTGGCGAAGGCGACGCGTTCGACCAGCGCATCCGCGAACCGGTCGGCTGCCGCGTCCAGCGTGGCGTACGAGGTGCGTACGCCCGCCTGGATGATCGCGGCCTTGGAGGGATCATGGGCCGCTGCGGCCGCCAGGTGCTGCTCGTACCTCAGCATGCGTGCCCCGCTTCCTGCTGCTTGCGCTCCACGTAGGCCATGATGCCCGCGATGCTGCCCAGGTTCTCCGGCAACACATCCTCGTCATCCACCGTCACTTCAAACGTTTCCTCGATCCAAGTCACGATCGTCAGGACGCCGATGGAATCGACGATCCCGGCATCCAGCAGGTTCTGGTGGGTGGCGAGTTCTTCCCCGGCCTCGACCGGAAAGGTCGTGCTGATGAATTCCCGTACGCGGTGTTCCATCGATTCCATGCAGGCGATCCAATTCTTGTGCAGTGTGGACAGGCGCGGCGGCACAGGCGAACGTCCCTGCAGCCATCGCGTCGCGATTGGTACCCGGCCGGCGACGCAAGCATCCCCGTCAACGCGGATGGCCAGCGCATCGCGGTGCGCGTTCCACCATCCGCACGTCAGGCGGCCAAGGCACCGGAGCCGTGCTCCGATGCAGAGGAGAACGCACAAGCCGTGCCGGAACGGCCAGTTCAGGCAGTGCGCGCCACGCCGACCGGAAACGAAAACGGGGCCCGGCGAATGCCGGACCCCGTACCTGGAACCTGCAACTAGGTCGAGCGGACTCAGCGCAACCGGTCAATCCACGAGAGCAGCCAGTACCAGGCCTTGATCGCGGGCGCCGTGTAGGTTCTCGATACCGGCTTGGCGGCCGGCCTGACCGCTGGCACCGCCGCAGGCGTGGTGGCGGCGGGGGTTGACGACGTGGACGCCGTCGGCGTAACCGGCGCCGCGGTGGTGGCCGGCAGGCTGCCCGCCGTTACCGCGCCGGACGCTGCGCTGCTTCCACGCACCGGAACCAGGGGCTGCACCCCGTTGACGCGGATCGGGGCCGTGCTCTGCTGGCCGTACTCGTCGGCACCCAGGTCGAACGGGGCGGCGCGGGTCTGGCGATCGATATCATCGGTCACCTGCGCCAGCGTGGTACCCGCATCGATCGCCGGACTGCCCGCCGGGAGTCGCCCGTTGGCGTCCACCGAGAACGCCGCTTGCTTGCTGTTGGCGTCCGCGCCGGTGCCGCTGCGCCACTGGGCCAGGGTCCCCGCGGTGACCGTGCTGCCGGGCCGGCCGTCGCGGAACACGCAGCCGTTGCCGAAGCCGTTCCAGTTGCTGTTCGGCGATCCGGACAGGCCCGACAGGCCGCCCAGTTCGGACGAGTAGCGGATTTCGACGCAGCGGTTGTTGCTCTGGATGACCAGGTTGTTGCGGAGAGTCGGATTGATGTTGGCCGGCCGGCCCGCATTCGGATCCCAGTCCTGGAACGTCACACCGAAGTAGATCGCCGAGTGGCCCAGGCGTCCGGCATTGATGATGGTGTTGTTGGCCACGATCGCATCCTTGGACGCGTACATGCCGATGCCCGAATACCCCGTGTTGCGCACCACGTTGTTGCGCACGATCCCGCGGATCGACTCGTAGTACTGCGGGTTCACGCTCAGATCAAAGAACTCCACGCTGGTGTCGAACCCCACCAGGATGCCCGCATCGCCCGTGTTCTCCACCCGGTTGCGCTGCACCACCACATCGCGTGCACCACCCTTGAAGTACATGCCCGTGGTCGCCGTGTCGTGGATGTAGCTGTCTTCCACCACCATCCCGTCGGCGTTGACGTTGTCGATGCCATCGGCATTGCTGCTGTCGCGCGCGCCGGTGGTGTGGATCTCCACCCGGCGGATCGTCGCCCGGTTCGACTTGGGCGTGATCTTGATCCCGTCACGACCCGTGCTGTGGATCAGCAGGTCCTCCAGCACCACGTCGCTGGCGCCGGTGTCGCTGGCCGGACCGCCCTGGTACCAGTTGGTCTGCAGCATGATCCCGTAGTAGTAGCCGCCGCTGATCTCCAGGTTCGACAGCCGGCTGCCCGAGGCCGCCGGGTCGATCTGGATGGTCACCGTATCGGCGGTGGTGATCGCGCAATGGATGCGCGCCTTGCCTTCGCCGGCATAGGTCTGCAGCGTCATTCTCTGCCGCAGGCGCACGTCGCATTCGTTGTAGGTGCGGTTGTTGGCCGGGGCACGCAGGGTGATGGTGTCCCCCGCACGTCCGGCGCTGATCGCACGCTTGACCGTGCGGTAGGGATTCTGCAGCGTACCGGTACCGCTGCTGTCGTTGCCGGACGTCGAGACGTACAGCTCGGCCGCGAGGGCCGGGGCGCTGAAGGCGAGACCGGCGGCAAACAGCAGCAACGGGGACAAAGATCGGTGACACAGGGGGGCGATGGCCATGAAAGCTCCGTTAAACCGTGACAGCGCCCCCTGTTGCGCCGTGATCGTTTTTGAAAAACCATTCAAAATCAATCATTTATGATCGATTTCAAGCCGGAGTCTAGCATGCGCGGCTGACATTGCGAGCGACAGACGGTGGCCGGAGTGTGGTGCGTTCATCGTTTTGCCACTCGCGTGGCGTTGCTGCCGACGAACGGGCAAGGGCCTTAGAGGCAAAAGTGCAGCGGGTCACGGCCGACAGCGCCGGCAATCCGATAGGTGCAAAGCGTGTGCCTGTCCGCAGGGATGCAGCCAGAGAGATGGCTGCAAGGCGCTCAATCAACCAGGTGGCTCCGCATCGCACTGATCGAGGTGCTGGAGCGATCGACGACCGTCAGCGGAGAGCGTGCCCGGCCAGCTCCATTTCCAGGCCGGGGCAAGCCATCCCTGCTGAAACAGGGGCAGCCTGCGGGCTTCGGCACGGTCGGCGACGCCATCAGGATGCACGACACCTGCAAGGCGGGCACCGCACCGGGAAAGACCGGGCGCATCTCGCACAGGAACACCCGGGCGCCGCGCGATGTGCTCGGCGCACGCGTTTCCTCTTCGCCGTGGCACGCCCGTATGGGCAGGGTGTGGAGGCTGACGGCCGGCAGGAACGCCAGATGCCGACGAGGTACCCGATCAGCCCGTGTACCGCGCCTTCATCCATCCGACCATGGCCGTCATCAGCCGCTGGCGATGGTGGCGCGCATAGAACGTGTGGTCGCAATCGACCCAGTAGTCGGTGGTCATGCGCGGCGAGCGCATGACGTCGCCAAAGCACTCCCTCGCTTGCCGCTTGTGGTTGTAGTAGCGCTCGATGCCGCCGGTGTAAAGCATGAACACGCTGGCACCCCGCGCATCCAGCGCCTGCAGTCGCTGCACCGCTTCCGGCTGGGTCGGAAAATCGCGGAAGCTGTTCGCGTCGATGCCATCGCTCCCGGCCGAGGTGCGCCGCCGCAGCAACCTGCCGATCGCACGCAGGACCTTGCCGGGATGCAACAGACGCGGTAGGTAATAGCGCACGCGATACCCGAACGTGGTGTAGGCCACGCCATCCAGCAGCAACAGTCCGGTAACGCGCTTCTCATCGGGTGCGATGTTGAAGGCGTCGTCCGCCGCCGAACACAGTCCACCCAGCACGTACTGGCGCACACCGGTCTCACGCGCCACCACGTCCATGGCGGCGGCGGCTTCCCTGCGCTTGCGGCCTTCACCCGCGTGCGAAGACACCGGGCTGTCGCCCAGCCCCGACTGATCGAAGCGGAACACGACGAAACCCTCGGCCGCCAATGCCCGCGCCAGCTGCACATACATGCGGAACGGTCCGACCCGCTGGACCAGCCCGGCATTCAACAGCACCACGGCCGTGGCGTTTGGCTGACCCGCAGGACGCGTCAGCACGCCGACGAGCCCTTCGCCGAAGGTATGGGCCGTTTCCAGGATGCCCGGCGCGCGCTCCGCGTCCCGTGCCTGTCCCATGTCCAGTGCCATGGTGGTCATTCCCGTGCCTCCATCAACAGGGTGGCGAGCTGGATCACGCTGCGACGTGGCAGCGCCTGGTTCTCGAACTGCATGGGGTCGTCCCACGGCGGCCTGTCGTCCGTCGCCAGGTGCGTGATCTGCACCGCGACGCCGGCATGCTGTTGTGCATCGATGAAGGCCTGCACGTCGGCGTCGACATTCCACACGACGACATGCACACGGCTGCCCGCGGGCAACGGGCGGGTGCGGAAATCGAGCTCGGACAGGCCCTTGAGGAACGCGGGTGCCACGTCGAAGCCCAGCAGTTCGTCCTCCGCCGTCGCGCGGCGGCGACGCGTGATGTAACGCCCCACGTCCTTGAGCTGCTCCTGGTGCTGGCGGCGCCAGCGATCGACCAGCGGACCGCCGCGCACGACCGGATCCCACAGCACCAGATCGACCGGAGCCGCACCGGCGCTCGCGGCCAGCAGCACCGGCAGGCAGGCACTGCGCAAGGCCAGCGTGCGCGGCGCGAGCGCACCCGTCGTCACCTGCTCGAACGCGATCTGCAGATCCCGCTGCATGCCCTCGAGGCCCAGCTGCGACGTATCGCCTGCGGAGTCGCCCGAGCCGAACCAGTCGAAGCGCAACGCCATGCCCTGCTGGCTGGCCACGGCCTCGCACAGCGTCCACAGCGCGCGCTGGCTCATGATGCCTTCCTGCAACAACGGAGCGACGCACAGCAGGCCAGGCACCGAGACCTCCGAAGGCCGGCCGCGCTGGTGGCGCATGCCGAACAGGCGGCGCTGTTCCGGCCCGAAGAAGAATGCCGCACCCGCATCCGGGCCGGCCTCGGTTCCCGCGCTTTGCTCGCCCGGCGAGGGGACGTCATGCTGCTCCGACGCGAACATCGCAGAAGGCAGCTCCATGGCCAGCTGCGCCAGGGTCTGGGTGGCCAGCGGCATCAGCTTCAGCTTGGCGCCGGTGTCCTTGGCGACACGGCTCGCCATCTGCACGGCCACCATCGAATGGCCGCCCAGATCGAAGAAGTTGTCGCCGGGCGAGACGGAGGTCTCCAGCATCTCGGACCACACGCCGGCGAGATAGGTGATGCGCGGATCCTGCCCCGGTACCCGCACCCTGGCCTGCGGGCTGTCGCCGCCCTGCACGGCTTCAGGCGCATCCGCCGTCTCGTGGAGCACGACAGGAGGCAGGGTGAAGTCGCCAAACCCATCGATGCGTCCGTGCGGCGCCGTGGCGATACCCTCCAACAGGGCGACATAGTGGCCGCGCAACGCGGCGACATCGTCTTCAAGAAGCACATCGGCGTTGTAGACCATGCTCGCGATGATCCCGTCATCGCGCTCCAGGATCCACAGGCCCAGATCTTCCGTCGCCCCGGGCTGGAAAACCTCCAGCCGCTGGTGTTCCAGATTGCCCCAGCGCGTCACGCGCTGGCGGATGTCCTGCATCGAGAACAGCGTCTGGTACAGCGCGGACATGCGCTGCCCGCCACGCGAACTGAGCTCCTGCGCGACCTCCTCCAGACGGATGTCGGGGTTCGCGAAACTGTCCAGCACCACGTCCTTGACGCGCTTGACGGCATCGGAGAACGGCAGCGCGGGATCGATCCGCACCCGCAGCGGCAGCAGGTTGGTGAAGTAGCCCATCAGCTCCTCGACCTCGGCGCTGTTGCGGCCGCGCACGGGCGTGGCGATCACCATGTCCTTGCGGCCGGTGACCCGGTTGAGCAGCACGAAGTAGGCCGCCAGCAGCACCACGAACAGCGTGGCATCCATGGCCAGGCCGACCTTGCGGAGCCGGTCGCCAAGCGCCTTGTCGATGTGGAAGCCCTGCGACAGCCCGCGCCCGGAGGCCGTGCCGCGCTTGCTGCGTCCGCGCGACAGGTCGAGGACGCCGCCCTCCCCCGCCTCGTAGGGTTCGCCCAGCTTGTTGCGCCAGAACTCGCGCTGCCGCGCATACCCCTCGCTGGCCACCCACTCGCGATGCCACACCGAGAAGTCGCCGTACGTGACCGGCAGGACCGGCAACGCCGGCGCACGATCTTCGAGCAGCGCGGCGTAGGATTCCGCGAGGTCGCGGTAGAGCAGATCGAACGACCAGCCGTCCCAGATGATGTGGTGGGTCATGAACATCAGCGCATGACGCCCCTCATCGAACTTGAACAGGCGCGCGCGGAACAGCGGCGCACCGACCAGGTCGAACGGCGTTTCGATCATGCTCTTCAGGCGCTGCGCGAGGACACGCTCGCGTTCCGCAAGCGGTATCGCGCGCAGGTCCTCGACATCCAGCAGGCCGCTGTCCATCCGGTCGTGGACGACCTGCACGCTGTCGCCGCCGCGCTCTTCGATGGTGGTGCGCAGCACCGCCTGCCGCTGCATGACGATCTGGAACGCCTGCTCGAACTTCGGCAGGTCCAGCGCACCGATCAACCAGTGCGCAGACGGCGTGTTGTAGGTCAGCTGGCCGGGGTTGAAGTCCTCCAGCAGCTTGAGGCGCTCCTGGATCAGGGACAACGGTGCCTCGCGCTGGTCCGTGCGGTGCAGGATCGGCGGCCGCGGCGGCAACGCATCCGGCGAAGCGCTGTCGATGGTCGCGGCCAGCTTCTCCACGGTCGGCGCGTCGAACAGCGTCCGCAGCGACAGGCCCAACGACAGTTCGCGATTGAGGCGCGAGGTCAGTTGCGCCGCCAGCAGCGAATGTCCGCCGTTGGCGAAGAAGTTGTCGTGTACGCCCACCTCCGGCAGGCCCAGCACGCTGGCCATGATCACGGCCACCTTGCGCTCCAGCTCGGTACGCGGCGGCGTGAAGTCGCCGGCGTGCGCGACAGTCAGGTCCGGGACCGGCAGCGCGCCGCGGTTGACCTTGCCGTTGGGCAGCAACGGGATGGCCGGCAGGCGGACGAAGTGCTGCGGCACCATGTAGTCGGGCAGATGGCGCTTTAGGTGGGCGACCAGGGCAGCGTCGTCCAGGTCGATGCCCTCGGCCAGCACCACGTAGGCGACCAGGCGTACGTCACCGGGACGGTCCTCGCGCGCCATCGCCACGGCGCGGGTGACACCGCGGTGCGCCAGCAGTTGGCTCTCGATTTCCCCCAGTTCGATGCGGAAGCCCCGCACCTTCACCTGGAAATCCAGCCGCCCCATGTGCTCGAGGTGGCCATCGGCGCGCCAGCGGCCGCGGTCACCGGTGCGATAGAGCATGGGAGACGGGATGCCGGTACCGAAGCCGTGGGCCGTGTCGGCGAACACGTCGGACAGGAAACGGTCGGCGGTCAGTTCGGGACGCCCCAGATAGCCGAGGGTCACGCCTTCGCCGCCGATGCTGATCTCGCCCGGCACGCCCAGCGGCAACGGTTGTCCCGCGGCATCCAGGATCCAGACCTGGGTGTTGGCGATCGGATGACCGATGTGGATGTCGGGTGCACCGGCAACCGGCGCCTGCACGCGCATCACGGTCGACCACACCGTGGTCTCCGTCGGTCCGTAGAGATTCCACAGCTCACCGCAGCGCGCCAGCAAGGCCTGCGCCAGGTCCGGCGGCAGCGGTTCGCCTCCGCACATGGCCTTGAAGCCCGTACGGCCTTCCCAGCCTGCCTCCAGCAGCAGGCGCCAGCTGGCCGGCGTCGCCTGCATGGCGGTGGCCTGCGTGGTCTGCAGCAGCGTCGACAACGCGGCGCCGTCGATCACCGTGTGCTTGCCCGCCACGATGACCTGGGCGCCCACGCTCAGCGGCAACAGCAATTCGAGCACGGCGATGTCGAAGGACAGCGTGGTGACGGCCACCAGCCGGTCGTCGATCGCCAGCCCCGGCTCGGCCTGCATGCCGGTGATGAAATTGGACACCGCGCGGTGCGGTACCTGCACGCCCTTGGGGCGACCGGTGGACCCGGAGGTGTAGATCACGTAGGCCGGCGATTCCGGGTCGGCGGCTCCTGCGTCATGCGGCAGGCGCGCATCCCCCACCGCTTCCAGTTCGGATGCCAGCGCATCCAGCGCCAGCACCGGACGCCCCCGCAGATCGAAGTTCGCCGCGTGCTGCCGCTGGGTGACCAGCGCTGCCAGCCCTGCGTCACCGGCCATGTAGGCCAGTCGCTCGGCGGGGAACTGCGGATCCAGCGGCACATAGCCGGCACCGGCCTTCAGGATGCCCAGCAGGGCCGCCAGCATCTCCGTGCCACGATCCAGCGCCAGCCCCACCAGCGCCCCCTTGTGCACGCCCTGCGCACGCAACAGGCGTGCGATGCGGTTGGCGCGAGACTCAAGCTGCCGATACGTCAGTTCGCCATCGTCCGCGCGCACGGCCATGCGGTCCGGTGCACGGTCGCACTGGCGCTCGACATGCTGGTGCATCAGGCACTGCCGGTCGAACGCGACCGGGGCCGGTCGCCGTGCAAGCAGCTCGGCCAGCGCGCCCGGGCCTACCAGCGGCAATCGGGAAATCCGCTCGTCTGGCGCGTCGCAGGCGCCTCGCAGCAGGGTTTCGTATGCGGCAAGCCAGCGCCGCACCGTCTGCGCGTCGAACAGGTCGGTGTTGTACTGCGTCTCCATGCGCAGCATGCCGTCGACCTGCACGGCATTGATGGACAACTCGAAGTTCTCGCAGCTCCGGGCATTGGTGGTGAAGTCGAGTGCCAGCCCCGGGAAGCCGGACTTCTCCTGATCCAACGCCTGGTCGATGTTGAACATCACGCTGACCAGCGGCAGGCGGGCGGGATCGCGCGCGATACGCAGCTTCTTCAGCAGCGTGCCGAAGGTGTAGCGCTGGTGCTCGATCGCATCCAGCAAGGTCGCCTGCGCGCCCGCCAGCACCTGGGTGAAACCCTGTTCGGGCTGCAGGTCGAACCTGAGCGGCAACAGGTTGACGCAGTGGCCCACCAGATGGTCATGCCCATCGACGGATTGCCCGGCCGCAGGAATGCCGACCACCACATCATCCTGCCCTGCGATGCGCGACATCAGCGTGGCGAATCCACCCAGCAGCGTCGCGAACAGGCTGGCGCCGCGGCGCGCGCCCAGGCGACGCAGCGCCGTCACCAGTTCGGCATCCAGCACGTGGTCCTCGCGCCGCGAAGCGAAGGTGCGGCGGCCCGGACGCGGACGATCGGTCGGCAGTTCCAGCACCGGCGGCTCGCCGGCGAACTGCGACATCCAGTAGCTCTCGTCTTCGCGGAACTGCGGCCCGACCGGATGCAGGGCCTCCGCCAACGCGTAGTCGGCGTAGCTGTCGTTCGGCACCGCTGGCATACCCCCGTCGCCACCGGCGTAGGCCGCACCCAGTTCGCGGACGATGACCCACCATGACCAGCCGTCGCAGACGATGTGGTGCGCATGCATCAGCAGCACGTGGTCGTGGGCGTCGAGTTGCAGCAGTTCCGCACGGAACAGTCGTCCCTGTTCCAGCACGAACGGGGTCTCCACCCCCAGACGGCGGCGATCGGACAAGACGGCTTCGCGTTGCGAAGCATCCAGGCGCGACAGATCGGTGAACGACAGCAGCAACGGAGCGTGCTCCAGCACGCAGAACGTCTCGCCGTCCGGACCGATGCTGGCACGCAACGCGTCGTGACGCGCCACCACGGTCTGCAGCGCATGCTGGAGGCGCTCTGCATCCAGCGTGCCTCGCAGGCGCAGGGACACCGACTCGTTGTAGGCCAGCGACGCTTCCTCGCCCAGTTGCGACGCCAGCCAGACCTCGCGCTGCGGCTCCGTGGTCGGCACCACGCGCGCGAGGGCACCGCCAGCGAAGGGATCGTAGTCGACGACGACGGACCCGAACGGCGCCACCGGCATCACGCTGCTCACGCGCTCACCCTCATGTACTGACCGGGCACCTCCGGATTCTCCACATACCAGGCGGGACGGCCCTCGTGGTCGCGCCCCAGGCGCGCGCCGGGCACGATGGGCTTGTCGGCATCCATGACGGTGAGCGGCGTCAGTACGCTGCGCGGCAACAACTGCGCCTCCTGCAACTCCAGCACCGCTTCCTTCCATGCCTTGGCGATGGCCTGGAAATCCGCCTCGCTGTGCGCGGTGGTGAAGAAGCACGGGAAGTTGTCGAGGATGTGGATGCCACGGCTGCGCATCATCGCGAACAGCAGGTCCTGCAGCGGATGCTCTTCGTCGAAGTGGGTGCGCCACAACGAGGCGAAGTGCTTGATCCGCACCGGCGCCCCGACGCTCGCCGAGAAGGCATTCAGTTCGTCCGCCATCGCCGCGGTCCGCGCGTTGAGGTGCTGCTGCAGCGCTGCGCCCTGCTCCTTCATGTGCAGCAGCGAGGCTTTCGCGGCCGCCAGCGTCAGCGGGTGGCGCACGAACGTGCCGGCGAAGTAGGTCACGCCCGCCGGCGGCGTGGAATCGTCGCCGTACTGCCAGTAGCCGCCGTCCAGCGCATCCATGTACTCGCGCTTGCCGGCCATCACGCCGATCGGATAACCGCCGCCGACCACCTTGCCGTAGGTGCAGAGATCCGCCCTGATATCGAACAGCGCCTGCGCGCCACCCGGATGCGAGCGGAAGCCGGTGATCACCTCGTCGAAGATCAGCACGGCGCCTGCGTCGGCGGTGATCTTGCGGACTTCCTTCAGGAATTCGACCGGCTGGAAATCGGGACGACGGCTCTGCACCGGCTCCACCAGGACGGCCGCCAGCTCGTGTGCGCGCTCGCGGATGATCTGCAGCGTCTCCGGCGTGCCGTAGTCCAGTACCAGCACCTTCTCCGCGGTGTTGCGCAGGATGCCCGGGGCCGCCGGCACGGCCCGCAGCTTCTTGGTGCCGCGCACGATCACTTCGTCGTTGATGCCGTGGTACGAACCCGAGAACACCACGATGGTCTCGCGACCGGTGGCCGTGCGCGCGATGCGCATCGCGCCGAGCACGGCTTCGGAGCCGGTGTTGCACAGCGCGGCACGGTCGTGCCCGGTCAGTTCGCAGACCAGCTGCGACACTTCGCCGGCCAGCGGATGCATGGGGCCGATCTCGTAGCCGTCATCGATCTGCCGCTTGACCGCCTGCACCACGAAGTCCGGTTGCCAGCCGAACAGGCTGGTGCCGAATCCGTTGAGCGCGTCGACGTACTCATGCCCGTCGATATCCCATACATGCGAGCCCTTCGAGCGCTCCACCACGATCTGGTAGACGATCTCCTTGGTCAGCGGGCGGAAGCCGGTCACCACGCGCGGATCGGCCATGTGGGCGCGATGCTGCTGCGTGTACGCCTTCGACTTGGGCGTGCGCGCGGTGTAGCGACGGATGAAGCCATCGAGCCGCTCGCGCTGATGGGGATTCAGTTCGGTGCCGTTGTGGGCATCGATGCGGGCGATGGCGCCGAAGGCCTTCTTGACGTCGTAGCGCGTGTGCGCGAGCGCCGCTTCCTCATCGGCAACCGCGGCAACGTCCGAACGCGCCGGGGCGACGGCCGGCGCGGGGACAGGCGCTGCAACGGCCGCGGCCACCGCCGGAGGCGTGGCAACGGGCGCGACGGCAAGCGGCGCAGGCGCAGTACCGGCAAGCAGGGCCAGCTGCTGCGACATCAGCTGCATCTGCTGGGCGATCAGCTGGCTCAGGGCGTCGCCGTTCGCCAGCGCCTGGAGCGGCGCCGGCGCCAGCAGAGCCGCCGGCAGCGGTACGGGCATCGCCGGCATCGCCATGGCGGACTGCGCAACGGCCTGGACGGTCGTCGTGGCCGCAACCGGCGCAGGGGCTGCTTCCGCCGGCAACTGCGCATCCAGGCCCTGGGTCAGGCGATCGAGGCTGGCGTATTCCCCCATCAACTGGCGGAAGGTGATGCGCACCGGGAAGGTCTTCTGCAACTGCAGCGCCACCTGGGTCAGCATCAGGCTGTCCAGCCCCAGCTCGATGAAGTTCGCATCGCCATCCGCATCGGACAGCTCGAAGCCGGCCACGTCCTCGAAGACCTCGCGCAGCTGCGCGGCGATGCGGGGACGACGGTCGGGGGCGGGCGGTGCGAGTTCTGGGACAACGGACATCAGCGGCTCCGGGACCGCGCGTGCGGCCATGCTGGGATGGGGAACGACATTGCGGGGCACCACCTCGTGTGCCTCCACCCAATAACGCTTTTTCTCGAACGGATAGGTCGGCAGCCGCAGGCGCAAGCGCCGGTCCCGGCGATCCAGGGCCGCTGCGCTCACCGCGATACCGTGCGACCACAGCTGGCCGAAGGCGCCGAGCAGCGCGGCCTGCTCGTCTTCCACGCTGTCGGCCAGCGAGGCCACCGCGGCGATCCGCTGCTTCTGCAGCAGCGGCTGCTGGCGCGAGAGCGTGGCCAGCGTGTTGCGGGGACCGATCTCGAGCAACACACGGCCGGGGCGGTCGAGCAGCTGGGCAATGGCGGCGGAGAAGCGGACGGGCTCGCGCAGGTGGCGCGACCAGTAGTCGGGAGACACCGCCTGATGGTCGTCCAGCCACGCACCGGTCGCAGTGGACAGGATGGGCAGCGACGGCGCGCTGCGCGCCAGTGCTTCCACCTCGGCACGGAACACGGGCACCACGGCATCCATCATCGAGGAGTGGAACGCGTGCGAGGTCTTCAATGCACGGCAGGCCACGCCCTCACCCTCCAGTTGCTGCTGGAAGGCGGTGATGCCCTCGTGCGGACCGGCCACGACGCAGGCACCCGGCGCATTCTCAGCCGCCAACGACAAGGCGTCGGGCAGGCGCGGCAGCAAGGCGTCGAGCGACAGGCGCACCGAGAGCATCGCCCCCGCCGGCTGCGCCTGCATCAGGCGGCCGCGACGTGCGACTAGGCGCAGCGCGTCCGGCAGCGCGAACACGCCCGCCAGCGTGGCGGCGACGAACTCACCGACGCTGTGGCCGACCATGGCGGCAGGCACCACGCCATGCGACATCCACCAGCGGGCCAGCGCGTATTCGATGCTGAAGATCGCCGGCTGCATGATGGCGGTCGGGAGCAACGCGTCGACGTCGTCGCCGAACACCAGCGCACGCAGGTCCTGCCCCAGCTCGGCATCGAGCACGCGCGCGCAGTCGTCGAACGCGGCACGGAACGCCGGCTCAAGCGCGTACAGCGTGCGGCCCATGCCGGCGTACTGGCAGCCCTGCCCGGGGAACATGAACACCACGTCCCCCGCCTGTGCCGGTCGCGACTTCGCAGCCGCCGCCGACAGATCCGCACTGCGCAGCTGCGTGATGGCGGCGGCGGCGCTGTCGGCCGCCACGGCGATGCGGTGCGGGAACAGCTTGCGCCCCACGGCCAGCGTCCATGCCACGTCGGCGAGGTTGGCGTCGGGCGCGTTCTCCAGATGGTCGGCCAACCGTGCGGCGGCTTCCACCAGCGCATCGGGCGTTCGTGCCGAGAGCGTCAGCAGTTGGGCGCCCTCCGCCGGTTCCGAGGGTACGAGGGCGGGCGCTTCCTCCATGATCACGTGCGCATTGGTGCCTCCCACGCCGAAAGAGCTGACGCCCGCGCGGCGCGGCTGGCCATCGACCGCTTCCCACGGCTGCAGTTCGCCACTCACGCGGAACGGCGTGCGCGCGAAATCGATCACCGGATTCGCCTGGCGGAAATGCGCGGTCGGCGGCAGGCACTGGTGGCGCAACGCATAGGCGGTCTTGATCACGCCCGCCGCACCGGCCGCCATCAGCAGGTGGCCGACATTGCTCTTCACCGAACCGACCACGCAGAAGCCGGTATCGTCGGTGGCTTGTCGGAAGGCACGCGTAAGGCCCTCGATCTCGATGGGATCCCCCATCGGCGTCGCCGTGCCGTGCGCCTCCACGTAGCCGATGCTGCGCGCATCCACGCCCGCGTCGGCGTGCGCCATCGCGATCACGGCCGCCTGCCCTTCGCTGCTCGGCGCGGTGAAGCTGGCCTTCTGGCCGCCATCGTTGTTGATCGCCGCGCCACGCACCACGGCATGGACGGGATTGCCGTCGGCGATGGCGTCGGACAGACGCTTCAGCAGCACCACGGCCGCGCCATCGCTGAACACCGTGCCGCTGGCCTCGGCATCGAAACTGCGCGTATGGCCGTCGGCAGACAGCATGCCGCCTTCCTGGTACACGTGTCCGCTGCGTACCGGACAGGTCACGGCGATGCCACCGGCCAGCGCCATGCCGCAGCGGCCGGCACGCAGGCTGTCGACCGCCTGGCTGATCGCGACCAGCGACGTGGAGCACGCGGTGTGCACGCTGACGGCCGGACCGGTCAGGTTCAACTTGTGCGCCACGCGCGTGGCGATGTAGTCCTTCTCGTTGCCCAGCATCACCTGGAACGCGCCGAGCTTGTCGATCAGGTCCGGGTGCGCCAGCACGTTGCGCTGGTAGTAGCTGGCGTTGTACATGCCGGCGAACACACCGACCGGGACCTCGCTGGCGTCCGGCACGTGGCCGGCGCGCTCCATGCATTCCCAGCACAGCTCCAGGAAGATGCGCTGCTGCGGGTCCATGAGCTCGGCTTCCTTCGGCGAGATGCCGAAGAACGCGGCGTCGAACTTGTCCACGTCCTCGAACACGCCGCGCGCGGGCACGTAGGCCGGATGCGCACGCAGTTCCTCCGGAATGTCCAGGTCCAGTTCGTCGTCGGCGAACCGGCTGACGCTGTCGCGACCGGCGCACAGGTTGTCCCAGAACGCCTCCACCGTGGTGGCGCCGGGGAAGCGTCCGGCCATGGCGATGATGGCGATGGGCTCGTGTGCCGACGTTTCGCCACGCAGCGACAGGCGCGAGCGGTCCAGCGGCTCGCGCTGTCCGTCCGCCAGCGTGGCGGCAAGCTGCGCCGGCGTTGGTGCGCGGAACAGGGCCATCGCCGGCACGTCGCCCAGGCGCTCGCGTCGCGCAGCTTCCAGCACGCGGATCGCCAGCAGCGACGTCCCGCCGAGATCGAAGAAATTGTCGTCGCGCCCCAGGTCTTCCAGGTCAAGGACCTCGGCAAAAATGCGGCAGAGCGCGGCCTCATTCGCGTCGCGTGGCGCGTTGTACGCGCCTGCCCACTCGGGCCGCTGCCGGCCCGGACGCGGCAGTTTTTGGCGATCCAGCTTGCCGTTGGGCGACAGCGGCAACGCGTCCATCTGCACGTAGGCCACCGGCACCATGTAGTCGGGCAATGCGCCCACCAGGTGCTGGCGCAGGCGTTCGACATCCACTGGCGCTGCGGGATTCTGCGGCGACACATACGCCACCAGCCGCTTGAGGCCCGGGGTGTCCTCGCGAGCGAGCACACCTGCCTCACGCACGCCGGGGAACGCCATCACCTGCGCCTCGATCTCGCCCAGTTCCACGCGGAAGCCACGGATCTTCACCTGGAAGTCCTGGCGCCCCAGGTATTCGATGGTGCCGTCCGGCAACCAGCGTCCCAGGTCGCCGGTCCGGTACATGCGCGCACCGTCGGCCGCCACGAACGGATCCGGCAGGAAACGCTCGGCCGTCAGATCGTCGCGCTGCAGATAACCTCGCGCAACCACCGGGCCCGCGAGGTAGAGCTCGCCCACCACGCCGTGTGGCAGCGGCTGTCCGTGCGCATCGAGCACGTAGACGCGCGCATTGGCGATCGGCTTTCCGATGGTCGGCAGGCGCGGCCACGCACGTGGGTCTTCCGGCAACGTCAGCGCCGTGACCACGTGCGTCTCGGTCGGCCCGTAGTGATTGTGCAGGCGGCAGCCGGGCAGCTGCTCGAAGAAGCGCACGATCTTCGGCTCGATGCGCAGTTGCTCGCCCGCGGTGATGATCTCGCGCAGCACGCAGTCCGGACGCTGGCCAGGCGGCAGCGCGGCAAGATGCCCTTCCAGGCCTTCCGCCAGCATCTGCAGCGCGAAATAAGGCAGGAACATGCGTTCCACGCGCTGCTCGACGATGAAATCGAACAGCTTGCCCGCACTCATGCGGGTGTCCTGGTCGATGGCGATGAGCGTGCCGCCGGTGGACAGCGTGGCGAACACTTCCTGGAAGGCGACATCGAAGCC
Source organism: Pseudoxanthomonas sp. LH2527 (assembly GCF_022539275.1). Lineage (NCBI taxonomy): Bacteria > Pseudomonadati > Pseudomonadota > Gammaproteobacteria > Lysobacterales > Lysobacteraceae > Pseudoxanthomonas > Pseudoxanthomonas sp. LH2527. The sequence continues at coordinate 66,693 of NZ_JAKZBW010000013.1, forward strand.
GAGCGCGGCGAACTGCAACGTGCGCAGCGGCCCGCCATTGCCCGGCTCACGCGCCTGCCACTGGATCAGGTTGACGAGCGGCCCGTGCGGCATGGCCACGCCCTTGGGCTTGCCCGTCGAACCGGAGGTGTAGAGCACATAGGCCAGGTTGGCCGACGCCGCCGCGTCCGTTCCGTCCAGATCATGCGATGGCTGCTGGCGCCACGCCGCCTCGTCCGTTCCCAGTTCCACGACCGCGAGCGATGCCGGCAACTGACCGAACACCGCCTCGACCGGCTGTTCCATGCCCGTCATCGTCAACAGCACGCGCGGGGCGCTGTCGGACAGCGTGAAGGCCAGGCGCTCGGGTGGATAGGTCGGATCCAGCGGCACGTAGGCCGCGCCCGCCTTCAGCACGGCGAGCAAGCCGACCACCATCTCGATCCCGCGATCCAGGTAGATCGCCACACGGTCGTCGAGCCCGACGCCCAGGTGTTGCAGGTGTCGCGCGAGCTGATTGGCCTGCGCGTTCAACTCGGCGTAGGCAAGACGGCGGGCGCCGTGGACCAGCGCAATCGCCTCCGGCGTCCGCGTCACCTGCGCCTCGAACAGACGGTGCACGGCCGCCACCGGATCGCGGGGCATGGCGGTCGCGTTACCGTGCTCGATCGTTGCCTGCGCCTGCGCAGACGACAGCAGTGGCAGCCGATACAGCGGCTGATTCGCATCGGAAGACAGGCCGTCCAGCAGGTTCGACCAGGCCTGCAGCATCTGTTGCAGCGCCTGCGGAGAGAACGCGCCGGTCGAGCTGCGCATGACCAACGCGTCGGCGGTGATCGCCAGCTCCAGTTCCACCGTCTCAGGCGCGTGACTGTTGACGCCGGCAAGGAAGGGGCGTTGCCCGTCTTCATCCGCCAGCCCGCTCAGATCGGCCAGTCTCTCGGACGTCAGGCCGGTAAGCGCGTCTTCGGCGGCACGCTGCATCCGCAGTTGCGTCAGCGCGGAGGTGATCGTCGTAGCGTCATCGACATCGAAGCGCAGCGGGAGCAGACCTTCATCCGCATCGCTGTCGATCGAGGTGACCAGCACGACGGCGCCCTGGTTCGTCAGGCGCGCCAACAGCAGCGCCCACAGCACGCTGGCGATCTCGCCAGCGTCGGCCGAGATCCGATCTGACACGCCTGCAAGAGACGGCGGCAGCGCCGCCTCGATCCGTGCGCCCTCACCGATCGATGGCTGCCGCCAAGGCATGTCCGGATAAGCGACCGTGCCCGACAGGACGTCCTGCCAGTGGCTGGCGCTGTCAGCGTAAGTACTCACCGATCCCCACCCTGCCATTGCTGGCATTCCCTGTTCACACCCATCAACGTACGCCGCGACGGGATGAGGCCAAGGGCCGCGATGGAATCAGGGATACGAATACGCCGCGCGATCACCCGTCGGCACGCTTGCGTGCGGAGTGCGGCAGGTGGATACAAGCGGGCTGTTCGCGCCGCTGAGGCGTGTTCCCATCAGGTCCGCTGCGCACCGCAGCGGAGGGACCGGCTCAGCGCGCGCCGCGACCGAACAGCACCACTTCCACCGTCTGCAACAGGATCATCATGTCGAAGACGAGGCCGTGGTTCTTGACGTAGAAGAGATCGAATTTGAGCTTCTCCTCGGCATCCTTCACCGAGGCGCCGTACGGATAGCGCAGCTGCGCCCAGCCGGTCAGGCCCGGCTTCACGCAATGGCGGACGCGGTAGTAGCGGACCTCGTCGTTCAACATGTCGACGAACTGCGGCCGCTCGGGCCGCGGGCCCACGAAGCTCATGTCGCCGCGCAGTACCGCGAACAGCTGCGGCAATTCGTCGAGCCGCGTCTTGCGGATGAAGCGGCCCACGCGGGTGGTACGGTCGTCATCCTTGCTCGCCCACACCGCGACACCGCCCTTCTCCGCGTCCGTTCGCATGCTGCGGAACTTGGTCAACTTGAAATGGTTGCCGCGCTCGCCGACGCGGATCTGGCTGTACAGGACCGGACCACCCGATTCCAGCCATACCGCCAGCGCGGTCAGCAGCATCAACGGCCAGGCGAGCAGCAGCAGCGCGCCCGCCGCCAGCAGGTCGAAGAAGCGCTTGCTGAGCCGCCGCGGCGTGGAATAATCGAAGCCGCCGGAAAACACCAGCCATGACGGGTCGACGATGTTCAGCTGCACCATGCCGGCTTCGCGCTCGAAGAACGTCGACAGGTCGATCACGTTCACGCCCTGCTGCACGCACTGCAGCATGTCTTCCATCGGCAAGCCGCCGCGGCGTTCGTCCGGTGCGATCACCAACTCATCGATCTGCAGTTCTTCCACCAGATCGGCCAGCGTGCTCTCGGGCTTGAGCAGCAACTCCTCCCGCACGACCACCGGCTGCCCGTCCACCGGCACGAAGCCGACGATCATGAAGCTGCGGCGATCCGCCTTGCGCCGCATCCGACTGTTGATCAGGTCCGCGTTGGTGCCTGCGCCCAGTACCAACAGGCGCTGCTTCAGCACATCGGTGCGGAACAGACTGACCGACAGCATCCGCACCGCCACGATGGCGACCGCCGAGATCGCCAGCGAGAGCGCCAGCACGCCACGACCGATGTAGGCCTGCGGCACGACGTAGTACAGCACCACCAGTGCGATGCCGCCGAGGACGAACGACAGGAGGAACCGCAGGAAGAAATCCATGCGGCTGTGCCGCATGTGCACTTGGTACAGGCCGAACGCGGCCATGGCACCCGTGAGGCATAGCGCCACCAGCAGCGCACGCGCCGGCGCGTGCTCGACGAACTCCAGGTGGGTCTCATGATCATTGAGGAAGCGCAACCAGGCCGAGCCCAGCACGGCAAGCACGATGATCACTACTTCCAGCAGCCACAGGAACCGGATGGCCCTGGACTTTTGACTGGCATGGGTCGATTTCATTGCTTCCCCTGTCTGTGCGCCAAGCTCCGCTGTTTCTCGCTGGGGCGGCCTGCCGCCCGACCGAACAGCCGCTCCCATGACGCCCTTCTCCACCACAAGAACGCAAAACGCTACGCATCCGGACACGGTGCTTCGGTGTTATCGCTGCGTGCCCTCGGCCATCGGCCACAGCCGGCCAGCGACACATGCGATGTCGGGCCCGCGCGACACGGCGCACACGACATCGGGCCCCAGATCCAGCAGGTCGGTGCACACCCGCGCGGACTGGCCGGGATGCAAGACTGTCGGTTCCCCCTCGGGCAAGGCGAAGGTATCCATTTCCCGCCCCAGCCCGACGCCCGCGGCCTTGAGGAACGCCTCCTTGCGCACCCACAGATCGAGCAGTGCGGCGCCGCGCCCGGCATCGCGGCGCCCGGCGATACGTGTTCTTTCATCGCCATGGCAAATCCGTTCGGCGATGTCGGCCATGGCCTCGACGCGGTGGATCGGCTCGATGTCCACGCCAATCGGGCCGTGCAGGCTCACTGCCACCGCGACATGGTCGTCCGCATGACTCAGGCTGGTGCCTGCCTGCAGGCCTTCGAGTAGCGGGCGTCCGTGCGCGTCGCGCACGAGCGGTACACGCGCCGGCGCCAAGCTCAGGGCCTGTGCGAGGAACAGGCGATGCAGCGCATACGCGAGCGCCAAGCGGTGGCGATCCCTCTCCCGCCGTTGACGTCGCACGCGTTCGTGTTCGTGCACGTCGAGGATGTGCAACGCGTCGGCCGTCCATGCGCGCCAGTCGTCCAACGCGAACACCGCCACCAACGCGTTCTGCCGAAGCAGTTGCGAAAAACACCCGCTGCCGAACCCGTGCGGAAACGCGGACGCCAGGGGCATCCTCGACGGGGGCTGGACGCGATGGGGAAGTTGCGCAGCGACGAACGACATGCCGGGTCACGAGCGCCGACGGGGCGCGATACCTGCATCACGCACGCAGCGCCGGGAACAGGCCACCCGCAGAAGTCGAGAGCCCGATGCAGACCCAGAAACGCAAAGAGCCAGCGGATGGCCGCTGGCTCTTTGCGTTGTAATGGCGCGCCCGGAGAGATTCGAACTCCCGACCGCCTGGTTCGTAGCCAGGTACTCTATCCAGCTGAGCTACGGGCGCGTGAGGAGCGGAATTATGCGTGAAGCGTTTTCCACTCGTCAATCTTTTTTCTACTTCTTCCTGCCTCCTACGGCGTCTTGGCAGAACGCTTTCGGAGAACACGGCATGCGCAGAACTTTCCTGCACCGCCGATACCGGTACCCGAATGCACACCTTTTCAAAGAGGCTCAGGGACAGGCTTCAAACTGGCGGAGTGAGAGGGATTCGAACCCTCGATAAGGCTTTTGACCCTATACTCCCTTAGCAGGGGAGCCCCTTCAGCCGCTCGGGCATCACTCCGGTTTGACGCACGTTGCAGGCAAGCTGCAGCGGCCGCATAGGATAGCGGCTCGCCGCGCAGGCGGCAAACAAAATCACTCGGACGTGACGTTCTCCGACGAGGACGGCGAAGAAATCTCTTCGCCACGCTGGATGCGCTGATAGATTTCTTCGCGATGCACCGCCACGTCCTTGGGCGCGGTGATGCCGATGCGAACCTGGTTGCCTTTGACGCCGAGCACGGTCACCGTGACCGAATCGCCGATCATCAGGGTTTCGCCGACACGGCGGGTCAAGATCAACATGTTTCTTCTCCGTAATCCGGCAAAGGATAGTGCCGGGGGCGCGCTGGCTCCGTGAAAATGGGCCGGCGGCTTCCTGGTACATTCATGAACTTAAAGCATGTTAGCGGCCGGGGGCATACGGCCGCAAGCACCGATTGGTCCAAGACGGGGGTCAGGCAAGACGCTGCTGGACCCACCCCGGAACGCCCTGCAGGGCAGTCGCAAGGGCGGGCCCGTCCTCACCACCACCCTGGGCGAGGTCCGGGCGGCCACCGCCCTTGCCGCCGATCTGACCCGCGATATGTGAGAGGAGTTCCCCCGCCTTGACCCGGCCGGTTGCAGCGCCGTTCACACCGGCGACGAGCGCGGCCTTGCCGTCTGCGGTCCCGGCCAGGACGATCACCGCGTCGCCGAGCTGCTGCTTCAGGCGGTCCACCGCATCACGCAGGGCCTTGGCGTCGAAGCCTTCCAGCCGCGTGGCCAGGACGCGAATGCCCCCCACGTCGACGGCCGCACTGCCCAGATCCGAGGTGGCAAAGGAAGCCGCCTTCGCCTTCAGCGATTCCAGCTCGCGCTCGAGCTTCTTCTGCCGATCAGCCAGCGCGCGGATCTTGTCGACCACCTCACCGGCATTGCCGCCAAGCAGGCTGGCCGCCTCGGTCAGGCGGCGCTCTTCGTCCGCCACGTAGTCCAGCGCGCCCTGCCCGGTCACCGCTTCGATGCGCCGGACGCCGGCGGAGACACCACTTTCCCCCACCAGCTTGAACAGGCCGATGTCGCCGGTGCGGCCGACATGGGTGCCGCCACAGAGCTCCGTGGAGTAGTCGCCCATCTTCAGCACGCGCACGTGCTCGCCGTACTTCTCGCCGAACAGCGCCATGGCGCCGAAATCCAGCGCTTCCTGCATGCCCATGTGGTGCACTTCGGCGGCGCTGTTGGCGCGGATCTGCGCGTTGACGCGGCGCTCGATCTCCGCCAGTTCCGCAGCCGTCATCGGCTGGAAATGGGAAAAATCGAAGCGCAGGCGATCCGGCGCGACCAGCGAACCCTTCTGCTGGACGTGCGTGCCCAGCACTTCACGCAAGGCGGCGTGCAGCAGATGGGTGGCGGAGTGATTGAGGATGGTGCTGGCGCGACGCGCGGCGTCCACCGAGGCCACCACGTGATCGCCGAGCTTCAACGTGCCCTTGGCGACACGGCCCGCGTGCCCATGGAACTGGCCGGCGAACTTGAGCGTATCCGCCACATCGAACTCGACGCCCTGTTCGACCAGCACGCCGGTATCGCCGACCTGGCCGCCGGACTCGGCATAGAACGGGGTACGGTCCAGGATGACGACGGCATCGTCGCCGGCTTCCACCAACGGCACCGGGCGGCCCTCCTTCAGCAGCGCCACGACCTGCAGGCCGCCGGCATCAAGTTGGTCGTAGCCCAGGAACACGGTCGGCGAGAGCTGGGCCACCAGGTCGGCCGGCAGGCCCGTGGTGGAGGTGAACTTGCCGGCATCGCGGGCGCGGCGCTTCTGCTCTTCCATGGCGGCATCGAAGCCGGCCATGTCCACCGTCAGCCCGCGCTCACGCGCGATGTCGGCGGTCAGGTCGACCGGGAAACCGTAGGTGTCGTACAGCCGGAACGCATCGGCGCCCGGGATCACGCCATCGGCCACGCGCGAGGCAACGTCGTCGAAGATGCGCATGCCCGAATCCAGCGTCTCGGCAAACCGCTCTTCCTCGGCCTTGAGCGCACGCTCGACCAGTTCGCGGGCGGCCGGCAACTCCGGATAGGCATCGCCCATCAGCTTGGACAACGTACCGACCATCCTGTGGAAGAAGGGCTGGCGCACCCCGAGCATCCAGCCATGGCGCAGCGCGCGGCGGATGATACGGCGCAGCACATACCCCCTGCCCTCGTTGGACGGCAAGACGCCATCGACGATCAGGAAGCTGCAGGCGCGGATGTGGTCCGCGATCACGCGCAGCGACTTGTTCTCCAGGTCGGGCGTATCGGTCAGCTCGGCGGCCTTGCGGATCAGGCCCTGGAACAGGTCGATTTCGTAGTTGGTATGGACATGCTGCAGGACCGCAGCCAGACGCTCCAGTCCCATGCCGGTGTCGACGCACGGCGCCGGCAGCGGCACCAGCGTGCCGTCGGGCTGGCGATCGAACTGCATGAAGACGTTGTTCCAGATCTCGATGTAGCGATCGCCATCCTCATCGGGCGAACCGGGCGGGCCGCCAGCGATATGGTCGCCGTGGTCGTAGAAGATCTCCGTGCAAGGGCCGCAGGGACCGGTGTCGGCCATCTGCCAGAAATTGTCCGAGGCGTAAGGGGCGCCCTTGTTGTCGCCGATGCGGACGATCCGCTCGGGCGGCAGGCCGATCATCTTGTTCCACAAGTCGTAGGACTCGTCGTCGGTGTGATAGACGGTGACCAGTAGCCGTTCCGGTGCCAGTCCCCACACGTCCGTCAGCAACTCCCACGACCAGGCGATGGCCTCCTTCTTGAAATAGTCGCCGAAGGACCAGTTGCCCAGCATTTCGAAGAAGGTATGGTGGCGCGCGGTATAACCGACCGAATCGAGGTCGTTGTGCTTGCCGCCCGCACGCAGGCAGCGCTGCACGTCGGCCGCGCGCACGTAGCTGCGCTTTTCCGCGCCCAGGAACACATCCTTGAACTGCACCATGCCGGAGTTGGTGAACAGCAAGGTGGGATCGTTGCCCGGCACCAGTGAGGCGGACGGCACGATGGTGTGGCCCTTGCCGGCAAAGAAATCGAGGAAATCCTGGCGGATCTGGCGGGTGCTGGGGATCTTGGGAGTGGTCATCTGGCAGGCATTGGCGGGAAGGCGCCCCATCGCCCCGCGCCATGCGCCAAAGGCGGACGCGCCCGGGGGAGGCTACCCAATACGCTAGATTATCAGGCCGCCCCTTCCCAGTCCTCCGGCTCCAACTGGCTGGCGGCGCGGACCGCCGCCGCATCGAAGCCGCGCCGGATCAGGAAATCCGCGATCTTGCGGGCCTGCGCCGGCTCGATCCGGCGGGCTGGACCGAAACGGCGGCGGACGAGGTCGCACGCCGTTTCGGTCCAGTCGCCATCGAAGGTGGCCATGGCCGCCGCGACCGCCTCGCGGTCCAGCCCATGGGTGGACAGCTCGGCCTTGATGCGCAGCGGTCCATAACCACCCGAGACCCGGCTGCGGACCAGGGCTTCGGCAAAGCGCGTGTCGCTCTGCCAACCTTCATCCGCCAACCGGTCCACGGCCGATCGCACATCGGCCGCATCCACACCCCGGGATGCCAGCTTGCGGGACAGTTCCCGTCGGGAATGCTCGCGCCGGGTCAGCAGGCCCAGCGCGCGTTGCAGCGGGGTCTGCTCAACGGGCTTGCGACGGTGTCCCGCCCGTGCTCCCGCCTGCCCGTCCTCAGCCGACATCCCGCACCGCCCCGCGCTTACTCGCCGTCGTCGTCGGCTTTTTCATCGCGCGACGCTTCGGCCGGCTGGAACTTCTCGCGCAGTTCGGCCTCCAGTTGCGCGGCGATCGCCGGGTTCTCGCGCAGGAAGGTGCGGGAATTGTCCTTGCCCTGGCCGATACGCTCGCTGCCGTAGCTGTACCAGGCACCCGCCTTTTCGACCAGCTTGGCTTCCACGCCCATGTCGATCAGTTCACCCTCGCGACTGATGCCTTCGCCGTACAGGATCTCGGTGACCACCTGCTTGAACGGGGGCGCCAGCTTGTTCTTGACGACCTTGATCTTGGTCTGGTTGCCGATGATCTCGTCGCCCTTCTTGATGGCGCCGATGCGACGGATGTCCAGGCGAACCGAGGCATAGAACTTCAGCGCATTGCCGCCAGTCGTCACTTCAGGGCTCTGGCCGGGCATCATCACGCCGATCTTCATGCGCAACTGGTTGATGAAGATGACGGTGGTGTTGGAGCGTTTGATGTTGCCGGTGAGCTTGCGCAGCGCCTGGCTCATCAGACGGGCCTGCAGGCCCGGCAGCTGGTCACCCATCTCGCCTTCGATTTCGGCCTTCGGCGTGAGCGCGGCCACCGAGTCGATGACCACGATGTCGATCGAGCCCGAACGGACCAGCATGTCGGCGATCTCCAGCGCCTGCTCACCGGTATCCGGCTGCGACAGCAGCAGGTCGTCCACGTTCACGCCCAGCTTGGCGGCGTAGATCGGGTCCAGTGCATGTTCGGCGTCGATGAAGGCGGCCGTGCCACCCTGCTTCTGGCATTGGGCGATCGCCTGCAGGGTCAGCGTGGTCTTGCCCGAGGACTCGGGACCATAGATTTCCACGACGCGGCCACGCGGCAGGCCACCGATGCCGAGGGCGATGTCCAGCATCAGCGAGCCGGTGGGAATGATCTCGACCGGTTCGATGACCCGGTCGCCCATGCGCATCACCGAGCCTTTGCCGAACTGGCGTTCGATCTGGGTCAGTGCGGCGGATAGGGCGCGCTTCTTGTTCTCGTCCATTGTCGTGGTCCTCATCAAGGTGGTCAGGTGCGATCAGTGTGGTGGGCGCCCATCGCACAGGCTGCGACGGAGGGCGTGGGCGTGAAATTAGTCGTCGATGCGGCCCGCAGGGATCGGCCGGTGCCGCGCGCGGGCATCGGAAAACACCGCCCGGTCACGTCGGATACGCTCGCCGGCGTCACCGGTTCGGCCTCACCAGGCCGCAGTACAGTCCCTCGATGGCGAAATCCTGGTCGGGCAGCACGTCGATGGGGGCGTAGTCGGGGTTGCGCGGCAGCAGGCGGATGCGGTCCTTGCCGATCTTCAGCAGCTTGACGGTGATGGCGTCGTCGACCCGGGCCACCACGATCTGCCCGGAACGGGCGTCGCGCGTGCGGTGCACGCCGATCAGGTCGCCATCGAAGATGCCCTCGTCGCGCATCGAGTCGCCCTTCACCTTGAGCAGGTAATCCGGCGCGGGGGCGAAGAAGGCACGGTCCAGCAACACATAGTCATGGTGGCCTGCGTCCGCACCGATCGGCGCACCCGCCGCCACCTGTCCGAGCACCGGCACGCGCAGCCCGTCGTCGTTGGCCGGCGGAAACGCCAGGTCGGGCTGCGCAGAGGGCGGCGCCTTCAGCAGGCGGATACCGCGGGCACGCCCTGGGACGCGTTCGATGACGCCCGCCTGCTCCAGCGCTTCCAGGTGGTACTGGGCGGCGCGCACGCCCTTGAAGCCGAAGGCCTTGGCGATTTCCGCCTGCGACGGCGGCATGCCCTCGGCTTCGAGCCGTTCGGCGATCAGGGCAAGGATGGCGTGCTGGGTATCGGTCAGGTCCATGGTTAGTAGTAATACTACTAACTCTGACGTCTGGCAACTGCTTGATGGCTGCTGAGTCGATCAGCCGGCCCGTCGTGGCTATCCCGGGCGCCGGATCCGGCTTGCCCCGGCCCGGCAAACCAACCCGGCACGTCGCCGAACGCCGCCCCATGAGAGGGGCCGCATCACCTCAAAGCTGCTCCAGCCCCTTCAATGCCGTCTCGACCGTCTGCCTGCGCACGGCGTCGCGGTCACCATCGAACTGGAAGACCTCCGCCCGCGCGTAGCCGCCGCGCCGCTTCCAGCCGATCCACACCGTCCCCACCGGCTTGTCGGGACTGCCGCCGCCCGGGCCGGCGATGCCGGTGACCGCCACCGCGACGCTGGCGCCGGAACTCACCAGCGCGCCCGAGACCATTTCAATGACGGTTTCGCGGCTGACCGCGCCATGCGTCTCCAGTGTCTGCGGCCGCACGCCCAGCAGGGCCTGCTTGGCTTCGTAGCTGTAGGCCGCCAGGCCGCAGTCGAACCAGTCCGACGAGCCGGCGATGTCGGTCACGCACTTGGCGATCCAGCCGCCGGTGCAGCTCTCGGCCGTGACCAGATGGTCGCGCCCCTGCCGCAGGCGTTCGCCGACATGGTGGGCCAGGACGCGCAGCGCTTCATCGGTGGGCACGGACATCATCGGTTCCGACAGGGATTCGCGCCTGTTGTAGCCGATTTGCCGCGTGCTGTCGCCCTGCCGGACGCCGGAAAGAAAACGGCCCGCCTGGAGAGGCGGGCCGTCCGCGACATCATGCGAAGGGGATCAGTACCGGACGCGCAGGGTCATGCCGTACATGCGCGGCGCGCCGAGGAACGCGTTGAAGGTGTTGAACGGATTGTTCGGTGCCGGCGACACATTCTGCAGCGGGCCATCGAAGCCGACCTGCACGTACTCCTCGTCGGTGATGTTGCTGCCCCAGAACTCCAGCATCCAGCGCTGGTCCTGCGCGCCGATGCCGAAGCGGGCGTTGGCCACGGTGTAGGCGCCCTGCATCTTCTCCGGATCGAGATCGGAGCCGGTGTTGTACTCGGACACGTACTTGGCGCCGATGTTGAAGCGCGCCAGCAGGCTGCCCACGTCCCACTCGTAGGTGATCGATGCCGAACCGGACCACTTCGGCGCGAAGCTCATCTGCGCGCCGGGCAACTTGTACAGCGCGCCGGTCGGCGAGACGAAGTCGCCGCCCGGGATGTTGTCGCCGTACTGCGTGTCGGCGTACATCAGGCCGCTCTGCAGCATCAGGCCGCGGATCGACTTGGGCTGCCACATCAGTTCGGCGTCCAGGCCCTGCGAGGTGACTTCGGGAATCGAGCGCACCACGAAGCTGGTGCCCAGGAAGCTGTTGAGCTGGAAGTCCTCGTACTTCTGGTGGAACAGGGTGGCGTTCAACAGCAGGTTGCCGTCGAGCCAGGTGGTCTTGGCGCCCAGCTCGTAGCTGTCCACGAACTCGCCCGCGAACGAGGTGTCGAGAACCGGCAGGATGCCGTTCGCACTGCCGCTGCTCAGGCCGTTGGAGGACTGCACGCGGTCGAGGTTGAAGCCGCCGCCCTTGTAGCCGCGCGCGAACGAACCGTAGGTCATCACGTTGTCGTTCCAGCGGTAGGCCGCCTTGACCGTGCCGGACCATTCCTTCTCTTCACGCGACTGCACGGTGTCGCGCGTGGGCGCGTTGTGCAGCGGGTTGGCCCACGGCAGGCAGCCGTAGCCGACCACGGTCGGCGCGGCGGCGCTGGCCTGCGCCACCGACAGGCCGCGTGCGACCAGCGCGGCGACGACCTGCGCCGGGTTGGCGAGCATCGCGCCACAGCCGGCGCCACCGTTGGGGTTGCTGTAGTTCGACACCAGCGTCTTCTTCTCGCGGGTGTAGCGCAGGCCCAGGGTCAGGTCCAGGGCGTCGGTGGCGTGCCAGGTATTGTTGGTGAACAACGCCGTGCTCTTGGCGCTCTGCTCGTACGTGTCCAGCGCGCCCAGGCCGGCGAACACCGTACCGAACGGCCGGCCGGACGCCTGCGACAGGAACAGCGGGGCGGTCGGCGAGGTGCCCAGGGCCGGATTGATGATCGACAGCAGGGCCACCGACAGGTAGGGCTCGTAGTGCGAACCGATGCGATAGGTTTCGGTGCGGTCCAGGTCTTCGTCGGTGTAGAACGCGCCGACCATCCAGTCGATGCGGTCGGTCGCGCCGGTCAGCCGGAATTCCTGGCTGAAGGTCTTGAAGCCGGTGAACGACTCGTCCTCGTCGGCCACGCGGTACAGGATGTCGGCCGTGCTGAAATCGTAGTCCAGGCCGTTGATGGCCTCCCACTCGCGCTGCGCGGTGATGGAGGTCAGGGTGGCGCCGCCGAACCAGGACGAATCCCAGTTCACCTCCACGGCCACACCGTTTTCCTTGATGTCCTGGGTGGTCGGGCGGTTGCTGTAGGCGACGCGGTCGAACGGATTGTCGCCCGGCGCCGCGACCGCCTGGCCACCCGTCAGCGCGTTGAGGATCGCTGCGGTGGCGCCGACGGTGGTCTGCACTGCCGCGCAGCAGTTCTCTTCGCGGCTGGTGAAATCGCCCGACACCATGATTTCGAGGTTCTCGGTCGGCTCCAGCAGCAGCTTGCCGCGCACGGTGTGGAAGTTCTGGTCGTTGTCGTCGGTCTCGCGGCGCGGGCCGCTGCCCCTGCGCACATCCATCCAGCCATCGCGCTTGCGCTTGGCGGCGTAGATGTTGAACGCGCCCACTTCACCCAGCGCATCGTTGTAGGCACCCGACACGCCCAGGGCATTGTAGTTGCCCACCGTGACCTCGCCTTCCGCGCTCTGCGTGTAGCTGGGGCGGCGCGTGACCACGTTGATCACGCCGGCGGAGGTGTTCTTGCCGAACACCGTGCCCTGCGGCCCCTTCAGCACTTCGATGCGCTCCAGTTGGCCCAGGTCGCCGAAGCCGACGCTGTTGCGCGGACGGTAGACGCCGTCGATCACCACGCCCACCGAGGACTCCAGGCCGACGTTGTCGCCGACCGTGCCGATGCCGCGGATGCGCGCGGTGGTGATGGCCTCACTCTGCGTGCTGGTCACGGTCAGGCCGGGCACCAGGACCTGCAGGTCCTTGATGTCGCGCACGCCGGTGTCCTGCAGCAGTTGCTCGGAAATGGCCGTGACCGCGATCGGCACGTCCTGCAGCGCTTCCTCGCGCTTCTGCGCGGTGACCGTCATGGTGGCCAGCGTGGTGGGCTCCTCCTCACCGGCGGGTGCGGCGGCCTGCTGCGCGTACGCATGCGAGCTGGCGCAGAGCGCGGTGAAGACGGCGAGCGAAAGCGCTTTGTGCCTGGGCGATGCGTTGACCATGTTCTCCCCTCCCAAGGGTCATGTGCTGGCGATGAGTGCCTGTGATGTTTCTTGTGCGACAAGCGGCCGTGCCGCCGATGACGAACGCAACTCCCCTTGCGTCAACGCGAAATTAACACCCGCTTCACAGCTCGGCATTCTGCACTGCGTCGATACGCAGGCCAGCACTTTGGCACGGATAAGCCCCTGATTTTCCGAACGATCGTGCGGAACTTCGATTACGCCCACGACCCGATGGCATGGCGACATGCACGCCGGAAGAGAGGGCTGCGGCCACGCGACCGCCTCCCTGCGCGCGGCGGACGCCTGCGCCCAGCCGCTACAATCAACGCCCTTTTGCCTCCCCCTCCCCGCTGGCCTCGTGAGCAAAGACAAGTCGGAACACACGCCCCTGATGAAGCAGTTCTTCGCCGCCAAGGCGGAGTATCCGGACCTGCTGGTGTTCTTCCGGATGGGGGACTTCTACGAGCTGTTCTACGACGATGCGCGCAAGGCCGCGCGGCTGCTGGACATCACCCTGACCCAGCGCGGCAGTTCCGGCGGCGCGCCGATCCCGATGGCGGGCGTGCCGGTGCATGCCTGCGAAGGTTATCTGGCGCGGCTGGTGGCGCTGGGCGAATCGGTGGCGATCTGCGAGCAGATCGGCGACCCGGCGCTGGCGAAGGGCCTGGTGGAGCGCAAGGTGGTGCGCGTGGTCACCCCCGGCACCGTGACCGACGAAGCCCTGCTCAACGAGCGCCGCGACACGTTGCTGATGACGGTCAGCCGCGGCCGCTCGGGCTACGGACTGGCCTGGGCCGACCTGGCCGGTGGCCGCTTCATGGTCAACGAGGTCGACAGCGACGACGCGCTCGAAGCCGAGCTGGCCCGGCTGGAACCGGCCGAACTGCTGGTGCCCGACGAAGAAGGCCTGCCCGCCTTCCTGCAGCAGCGCACCGGCATCCGTCGCCGCGCACCGTGGCTGTTCGATCCCGACAGCGGGCGGCGGCAGTTGCTGGCCTTCTTCGGCCTGCATGACCTCACCGGCTTCGGCATCGACGACAAGGCGCTGGCCACCGGTGCCGCCGGCGCGCTGCTCGGCTATGTCGAGGAAACCCAGAAGCAGCGCCTGCCCCACCTGACCGCGATCGCGCTGGAATCGGCCAGCGACGCGATCGCCATGAACGCGGCCACGCGCCGCCACCTGGAACTGGATACCCGCGTCGACGGCGATACCCGGCACACGCTGCTTGGTGTGCTGGACACCACCGTCACCCCGATGGGCGGCCGCCTGTTGCGCCGCTGGTTGCACCGCCCGCTGCGCGACCGCACGCTGCTCGGCCAACGCCACCACGCCGTGGCCACGCTGATCGGCCAAGGCACGGATCGCGACCTCCGCACCGGCTTCCGCGCGCTCGGTGATCTGGAGCGCATCCTCACCCGCGTGGCGCTGCGCTCGGCGCGCCCGCGCGACCTGTCCACGCTGCGCGATGGCCTGGCGCTGCTGCCTGACGTCCGCCGCCACCTGCAGCCACTCGATTCGCCGCGCCTGCAGGCGCTCGCCGCCGAACTGGGAGAGCACGACGACACCGCCGCGCTGCTGCTGGCGGCCATCGCGCCGCAACCGCCGCTCAAGCTCACCGACGGCGGCGTGCTGGCCGACGGCTACGACGCCGAACTCGACGAGCTGCGCCGGCTCAGCACCAATGCCGACCAGTTCCTGGTCGACCTGGAAGCGCGCGAGCGCGCGAGCAGCGGCATCGCCACGCTGAAGGTCGGCTACAACCGCGTGCACGGCTACTACATCGAAATCAGCAAGGGCCAAGCCGACAAGGCGCCGGTGCACTACACCCGCCGGCAGACGCTGACCGGCGCCGAGCGCTACATCACCGAGGAACTGAAGCAGTTCGAGGACAAGGTGCTGTCGGCGCGCGAGCGTTCGCTGTCGCGCGAGAAGCTGCTGTACGACGCGCTGCTGGATACGCTCAACGCGCGTCTGGAGCCACTGAAGCGCTGCGCCGGCGCGCTAAGCGAACTCGATGTCCTGGCCGCCTTCGCCGAACGCGCGCAGGAACTGGACTGGGCGCAGCCCGAACTCGCCGAGGCGCCAGGCCTGTACATCGAGCGCGGCCGCCATCCGGTGGTCGAGGCGGTGCGCAAGGAACCGTTCGAGCCCAATGACCTGCGCCTTGGCAATGCCGCGCAGGGTGAGCCTGTCGAACCCCGCATGCTGGTGATCACCGGCCCCAACATGGGCGGCAAGAGCACCTACATGCGGCAGAACGCATTGATCGTACTGCTCGCGCACATCGGCAGCTTCGTGCCCGCCTCGCGTGCGGTGATCGGCCCGATCGACCGCATCCTCACCCGCATCGGCGCCGGCGACGACCTGGCGCGCGGGCAGTCCACCTTCATGGTGGAAATGGCCGAGACCAGCTACATCCTGCACCACGCCAGCGCGCAGTCGCTGGTGCTGATGGACGAGATCGGTCGCGGCACCTCCACGTACGACGGCCTGGCGCTGGCCGATGCCGTGGCGCGTCACCTGGCTTCGGTCAACCGCTGCTACACGCTGTTCGCCACCCACTACTTCGAGCTGACCGCGCTGGCCAGCGAACCCGGCAGCGGCATCGCCAATGTCCATCTGGATGCGGTGGAACACGGCGACACGCTGGTCTTCATGCATGCCGTGAAGGACGGTGCCGCCGACCGCAGTTTCGGCCTGCAGGTCGCGGCGCTGGCCGGACTGCCCAAGACCACGCTGCAACAGGCGCGTCGTCGGTTGGCGGAACTGGAGCAGCGCGGCCGCGAAACGCACGCCTCCGACATGGCCCCACAGGCGCTCGATGCGCCGCAGCAGTTCGGCCTGTTCGCTGCCCCTTCGGCGGCGCAGGAAGCACTGGCCGCGATCGACCCGGACGAACTGACGCCGAAGCAGGCGCTGGAATCCCTCTACCGCCTCAAGGCGCTGCTCTGACGTCTGCACGCCGCCCGCATACGGGCGCCCCTTTGCGTCCCGATGCGGCAGGCTCGTCCTGCGCACGCATCTACAACATCGGCGTAACGTGCCCGGGGTATCGTGGCGCGCACGAAAGGAGTTTCGGGATGGCGCAACGCACCATTGAAAGCCGCTATCGAACTCTTCGTCACAAACGATTTTCATTGATCGTTCGCACTGCCTAGTCTGGTCGCCATCCGCCAACGCCCTGCAAGGACGTGAGCCATGTCAGTGCTTTCGCTGTGCCGTTGCCGGCATCCCCGTTCCTTCCCGACACCCGCGCGCGCCTGACGTCGCGTCGCGCCGTATCGCGTTGCAGTCCATTCGTTAGATCCACCCTGCCCTCCACACCCGACCGCCCAAGGAAACCTGTCCATGACCACCGAATCGAAGTGCCCGTTCCACCAGACCGCCGGCGGCGGTACCGGCAACCGCGACTGGTGGCCCAACCAGCTGCGCGTGGACCTGTTGAACCAGCATTCGTCGCGTTCCAACCCGCTGGCGCCCGACTTCAACTATGCCGAGGCCTTCAACAAGCTGGACTACCACGCGCTGAAGAAGGACCTGCGCGACCTGATGACCGATTCGCAGGACTGGTGGCCGGCCGACTTCGGTCACTACGGCGGCCTCTTCATCCGCATGGCCTGGCATAGCGCGGGCACCTACCGCATCCAGGACGGACGTGGCGGCGGCGGCCGCGGGCAGCAGCGCTTCGCGCCGCTCAACAGCTGGCCGGACAACGTCAGCCTGGACAAGGCGCGCCGGCTGCTGTGGCCGATCAAGCAGAAGTACGGCCAGGGCATTTCCTGGGCCGACCTGATGATCCTCACCGGCAACGTGGCGCTGGAGACGATGGGTTTCCGCACGTTCGGCTTCGGCGGCGGCCGCGAGGACGTGTGGGAACCCGACCAGGACGTGTACTGGGGCCGCGAGACCACCTGGCTCGGCGGCGACATCCGCTATGCGCACGGTTCGGAGGGCGTCGAGAAGCCCGGCGACAAGGGCGTACTGGTCTCCGATGACAACGCCGACGGTGATGTGCATTCGCGGCGCCTGGAGAATCCGCTGGCCGCGGTGCAGATGGGTCTGATCTACGTGAATCCGGAGGGTCCGGACGGCAATCCCGATCCGCTGCTGGCGGCCAAGGACATCCGCGACACCTTCGCGCGCATGGCGATGGACGACGAGGAAACCGTCGCCCTGATCGCCGGCGGCCACACCTTCGGCAAGACCCACGGTGCCGGCCCGGCCGACAACGTCGGCGCCGAGCCCGAGGCCGACGAACTGGAGGCGCAGGGCTTCGGCTGGCACAACAAGTTCGGCAGCGGTCGCGGCGGCGACACCATCACCTCGGGCATCGAGGTGACGTGGACGCAGACGCCGACGCTGTGGAGCAACAAGTTCTTCGAGAACCTGTTCGGCTTCGAGTGGGAACTGGAGAAGTCGCCGGCCGGCGCGCACCAGTGGGTCGCCAAGGACGCGCCCGAGGACGTGCCGCACGCGCACGACAAGACCAAGAAGCAGCGTCCCAAGATGCTGACCACCGACCTGTCGCTGCGCTTCGACCCGATCTACGGCCCGATCTCCAAGCGCTTCCTGGAAAATCCGCAGGCCTTCGCCGAAGCCTTCGCCCGCGCCTGGTTCAAGCTGACCCATCGCGACATGGGGCCGCGCGCGCGCTACCTGGGCCCGGAAGTGCCCAAGGAAGAACTGGTCTGGCAGGACCCGCTGCCGAAGGCGGATTACGCGGCGATCGACGCCGGCGATATCGCGGCGCTGAAGCGGAAGATCGCGGACTCGGGCCTGTCCGTGGCCGAACTGGTCTCCACCGCTTGGGCATCGGCCTCCACGTTCCGCGGCGGCGACAAGCGCGGTGGCGCGAACGGCGCGCGCATCCGCCTGGCGCCGCAGAAGGACTGGGAGGTCAACCAGCCCGCGCAGCTTGCGAAGGTGCTGAAGGCACTGGAACGCATCCAGATGGAGTTCAACCTGGACGCGTCCGGCGGCAAGAAGGTCTCACTGGCCGACCTGATCGTGCTGGCCGGCGGCGTCGGCATCGAGCAGGCGGCGAAGGCCGGCGGCCACGACATCAGCGTGCCGTTCCGTCCCGGCCGCACCGACGCGCGCGCCGACCAGACCGACGTGGAATCGTTCGCGGTGCTGGAGCCGTTCGCAGATGGCTTCCGCAACTACCTCAAGGGCCGCTCCGCCGTGCCCGCCGAACACCTGCTGGTGGACCGCGCGCAGTTGCTGACGCTCACCGCGCCGGAAATGACCGTGCTGGTCGGTGGCCTGCGCGTGCTGGGCGCGAATGCCGACGGCGGCGCGCACGGCGTGTTGACCGCCAAGCCCGGCACGCTGAGCAACGACTTCTTCGTCAACCTGCTCGACATGGGCACGGAGTGGAAGGCCACCGGCGCCAACGGCTACGAAGGCCGCGACCGCAAGACCGGTGCGGTGAAGTGGACCGGCACGCGCGCGGACCTGGTGTTCGGCTCCAACTCGGTGCTGCGTGCGCTGTCGGAGGTCTATGCCAGCCAGGATGGCCAGGCGAAGTTCGTCGGCGATTTCGTCGCCGCCTGGACCAAGGTGATGGAACTGGATCGCTTCGACCTGGCGTGATGCCGCGCGGTATGACGGAGGTCCGCCTGCCGGCCGGGCCGGCGGACCATCCCGGGTCCGCCGGTCGGCGGCCGTTATTGTGAGGCGGCGATCACATAATTTGGCGCTAGGATGGCCGACGCCACTATCACACTCGTCCAGGAGGACGGCCGCACGATGAGCAACCAGTCACTCGCAGAAGAACTCTTCGCCCAACTGCAGGGCGCACCGTTGCAGCAGGTATCGCAACAGCTCGGCGTGGGGCAGATGCAGGCCTCCGGCGCGGTCGCCGCGGCCCTGCCGTTGCTGCTGGGTGCGCTGGGCAAGAACGCCGCGCAGCCGCAGGGCGCCGAAGCCCTGTTCGGTGCCCTGCAGAAGGATCACGCCGGCCTGGACTTGGGCAGCGTGCTCGGTGCGGTACTGGGCGGCGGCTCGGCGCCCAGCCGGCAGACCGATGGCGGCGCCATCCTCGGGCACATCTTCGGCGGCGCGCAGCCTCGCGCCGAAGCCAGCCTCGGCCAGGCCACCGGCCTGGGCGGCGACAAGTCGGCGATGCTGATGAAGATCCTCGCGCCGATCGTGCTGTCGTTCCTGGCCCAGCGTTTTCTGGGCCAGGGCAATGCGAATCCGAGCGCGCTCGGCCAGGTGCTCGGTCAGGAACGGCAGGTCGCGCAGCAACAGGGCGGACTGGGCGGCGGCCTGCTGGGCGCCGTGCTGGATCAGGACGGCGATGGCCAACTGGGCCTGGGCGACATCCTCAAGATCGGCAGCGGCATGCTGGGCGGCGGACGCTGATCCACGTACGCACACCGGGACGGAAACGAAGAAGGGCGCCGCTGGCGCCCTTCTTCATGTGGACACGCTACAGCGCGTCGATATCGCCCAGCGCACGGATCAGCCGGCGTGCCCGCTTGTCCGGACGCGACTGCGGTGCCTGGTAGCCGGCGCGCTCGGCCTGCCGTGCCGCCAGCGCGGCCAACCGCCGCGCACGCGCATCTTCCGACTCGCGATACAGCTGCTGCGCCACCGCCGCCGGACCCCGCTTGTCGCTGAGCGCCCGCACTTCGATCTCGAACACGTCGTCGCCCCGCGTCACCACCAGCGTGTCACCCACGCGCACGGCGCGCGACGACTTCGCGCGCTGTCCGGCCGCATCGACCTTGCCGGTCTCGATGGCCTGCTTGGCCAGGCTGCGGGTCTTGAAGAAGCGGGCCGCCCACAACCACAGATCCAGGCGGACGGACGCATCGGCGGATTCGGTCATCGGAAGACGGAAACAGTCGCCTCAGGGGAGGCGTGACGGGACGACGGGAAACGGAAGCTCGGCCTTGTGCTCGTGGGCGCGCTGGCAGGCCTTGGACATGTGGAAATCGCGCGCCGCCTGGCGCTGGGTGGGGCTGGCGTCCTTCGGCATCGGCTGCGACGCGGCGGCGCGGGCTTCATCGGCACACCAGGCGAAAGGCGCTGCGGTGTACGGATCGTTGGCCGCCATCGGATCGCTCGCGCATGCCGGCAGCAGCAGGGCCGCCAACAGGGGCGACAGGATTCGCGTCAGGCGCATGGCGTTCTCCTTTCCATCGCGGTGGGCGCAAGTCTGCACCGAAACGCGCCCGGCGGAAACGCAAACGGCCACCCGAGGGTGGCCGTTCGTGCGACGCGCGTGGGCCGGAATTACTCGGCGGCAGCCGCGGCGGCAGCGGCCTGGCGGGCTACCTTGGCGGCGGCGTTCGCGGCCAGGTCTTCCTTGATGCGGGCAGCCTTGCCTTCCAGTTCGCGCAGGTAGTACAGCTTGCCGGCGCGGACCTTGCCGCGGCGCTTCACTTCGACCGAGTCGATGGAGGCGCTGTGGGTCTGGAAGACGCGCTCGACGCCGTAGCCGTGCGAGATCTTGCGGACGGTGAAGGCGGAGTTCAGGCCGGCGTTCTTCTTGGCGATGACGACGCCTTCGTACGCCTGCACGCGCTCGCGGTTGCCTTCCTTGACCTTCACGTTGACCACCACGGTGTCACCGGGGCCGAACGCGGGCAGCTCGCGCGTGATCTGGGAGGCTTCGAATTCCTGGAGGAGCTTGCTCATGTTGGCACCAATGCTTGTATGCGTGATCGTGTCTTGCGACAGCGGAAACTGATGCAGTCGCCGGATTGCGCTGCACGATATTGTTATGGGATCCGGGGGCGAGAACCGCCCAAGGGTCGCGCATTCTACCGGATTCCCGGACGGGCTGGCTACCCTGCCCCGTCCGTCCCCGCCAGACCGGCACGGAAGGCCGCCAGCAGGGCCTGGTCGGCCTTGGACAGGGCGGTTTCGTCCAGCAGGTCCGGCCGCCGCAGCCAGGTCCGGCCCAGCGCCTGCTGGCGCCGCCAGCGGGCGATCGCGGCATGGTCGCCGGAGCGCAGCACCGCCGGGACCTCACCCCACGGGTGACTGGATGGGTGGGTGAAATGCGGGCAATCGAGCAGGCCATCGCCCTCGAAGCTGTCCTGCACGGCCGAATCGGCGTCGTTCAGCGCGCCCTCCTGCAGGCGACCGACGGCATCGATGACCACCGCCGCCGCCAGCTCACCGCCGGACAGCACGTAGTCGCCGATGGAGATCTCCTCGTCCACTTCGGCGTCGAGGAAACGCTCGTCCACGCCCTCGTAGCGTCCGCACAGCAGGATCATCCGCGGCAGCGCGGCCAGTTCGCGCGCCTTCTTCTGCGTCAACGGCGCGCCCTGCGGGCTCAGGTAGATCAGCGGCGCCGGCGCGGGATCGGCGGCGCGGACCGCCGACAGGCAGGCCTGCAGCGGCTCGATCATCATCACCATGCCGGGACCGCCGCCGAACGGACGGTCGTCCACGCGGCGATAGCCGCCGCTGGCGTAGTCGCGCGGATTCCAGCCATGCAGCGACAGCAACCCGCGCTCCTGCGCCCGCCCGACCACGCCCACGGCCGCCGCCTGGGCGATGAACTCGGGGAATAGGGTCATGACGTCGATGCGCATTGGGAGAATGGGGAATGGGGAATGGGGAGAAGCTACAGCATGGATGGACGCGGAAACGACGCGTCGCCGCTTTCACTATCCTCTATTCCCGTCTCCCGATTCCCCGCCTCTCAGAATTCCGGATCCCAGTCCACGGTGACCACGCCCGCCTCGAAATCCACCGAGCGGACATAGTCGGGTTCGACGAACGGGATCAGGCGCTCGCGGTCGCCGCGCGCCACCAGCACGTCGTTGGCGCCGGTGGAGAACAGGTGCGAGACGGTGCCGAAATCGGTGCCGTCGGCATTGACCACGCGCAGGCCTTCCAGATCGACCCAATAGAATTCGCCTGCGCTCGGCGGCGGCAGCGCGGAACGGGGGACGAAGATCTCCAGCCCGCGCATCGCTTCCACTTCATCGCGGTCTTCCACGCCCGGCAGCGTCGCCACCAGGTGCTTGCCCGAGGCCTTGCCACGCGCACCGCTGAACTCGCGCTCGGCGCCGCTGGCGTCGCGCAGCGTCCACGGCTGGTAGCGGAAGATGGCGTCGCGCGGCTCGGTCCAGGATTCGATCTTGATCTGGCCGCGCACACCAAAAGCGCCCAGTAGCCTTCCCAGCAGAATCATCTTCTGCGGGGTCGGTGGGCGCTCGGTGTCCATGCGAACGGAAGGCCGCGCGGTCGGCGCGGCCGAAGCCATCAGGCCGCCGGAGCGGTCTTGACTTCCTTGTACAGGTTGCGGACCTTTTCGGTCAGCTGCGCACCGTTGCCGACCCAATGGTCCACACGGGCGATGTCGAGTTCGACGCGCTTCTCGGCGCCAGCGGCGACCGGGTTGTAGAAGCCCACGCGCTCGATGTTGCGGCCGTCGCGCGCGCTGCGCGAGTCGGTGACGATGATGTGGTAGAAGGGGCGCTTCTTCGCGCCGCCGCGGGTGAGACGGATCTTGACCATGGTGTTTTCCAGTGTTGCCCAGTCGCCAGAATGGCGAGGTAAGCCGGCTATTCTAAGCCATTGAATCCGTCAGGAAAACCCCGCCCCTGCCAGTGACCGCGCAGGTCAGGCCAGCGGCTCCCACGGGACGGACGCCAGAGCGTCCGCCAGCGTCGCCATCAGGGCGGTATCAGCGCCCCATGCGACAGCGTCCACCGCGACCACGGGCTGCACGCCACTGGCATTGCAGGCGAAGCCCGCCCGGTAGCGATCCAGTTCCCCCCGCATGACCGGCACGTGCCGCTGCGGGATACCCGCCCGGCCCAGCGCCTGCTGCAACAGCCGCTCGGCGGTGCCGCGCAGGGCCGGCCCCTCGGGCCAGACAATCGACTCGCCATCCCACAGGCCCAGGTTCCAGATCGAGCCCTCGACCACCTGCCCTGCCGGATCGACGAACAACGCATCGTCGAAACCGTCGGCCAATGCCTGCCGACGGTAGTGGAACAGAGGGAACGTGCCCACGTGCTTGTAATGCGGCAGCGGGCGCACGAACGGATACGACTTCACCCGCAGCGCCGGCTTGTCGCGGGATGCAGGCGGCGACAGCGTCACCAGCACGTCGGGCTGAACGTCGCGCGCGGGATCACGGTAGTCGAAGCGCGTGGAGAACACGGTGATGCGCACGGAGGCATCGCCAAGACCGGCCTCATGCAACGCGTGTGCGGCCTGCTTCAGCGCATCGTCGCCGTCGAGCCGCGTGCCGAACAGCGCCTGCGTCGCCTCTTCCAGCCGCTGCCGATGCAACGCCCGGCCCTGCACGGCGCCGTCGCGCACCTGCATCGAGGTGAAGTGGCCGTAGTTGGCCAGCGCCAGCGCGCGCAGGTCGTCGGCGGTGGCCGGTTTGCCGTTGAGGAAGGCGGAGGTCATGCGGCGCCTGAATCTTTCAATGTAGGAGCGACGTGAGTCGCGACCGAGAGAACGAAAGCGCCATGGAGGCCGGCGGCATCCGGTCGCGACTGACGTCGCTCCTACAGTGCTTCACCGACTCACCGGAACGGCATGCCGCCACGCCCGCCCATCATGCCTTTCATGTTGCGCATCAGGCCCTTCATGCCGCCGCCGGCCAGCTTGCCCATCATCTTTTCCATCTGCTGGTACTGCTTCATCAGCTTGTTGACGTCGGCCGGCGTCAGTCCCGCGCCCTTGGCGATACGTGAACGGCGCGACCCGTTGAGCAGCGCGGGGTTGCGGCGCTCCTTCTTGGTCATCGAGTTGATGATGGCGATCATGCGCGGCACTTCCTTGCCCTGCTGCACCTGCTGCTTCACGTGCTCGGGGATCTGGCCCATGCCCGGCAGCTTGTCCATCAGGCCGCCGATGCCGCCCATGTTCTGCATCTGCTCCAGTTGGTCGCGCATGTCGTTGAGGTCGAACTTCTTGCCTTTGATGACCTTGGCGGCCAGCTTTTCGGCCTTCTCGCGATCGACGTTCTGCTCGACCTGTTCGACCAGCGACAGCACGTCGCCCATGTCGAGGATGCGGGCGGCCACGCGCTCGGGGTGGAACACGTCCAGGCCATCGGGCTTTTCGCCCACGCCGATGAACTTGACCGGCTTGCCGGTGATGTAGCGCACCGACAGCGCCGCACCGCCGCGCGCGTCGCCGTCGGTCTTGGTCAGCACCACGCCGGTCAGCGGCAGCGCCTCGCTGAAGGCCTTGGCGGTGTTGGCCGCGTCCTGGCCGGTCATGGCGTCGACCACGAACAGCGTCTCCACCGGCTTGACCGCCGCATGCAGCGCCTTGATCTCGGCCATCATCGCTTCGTCGATCGCCAGGCGGCCGGCGGTATCGACGATCAGCACATCGACGAAGGACTTGCGCGCGTCGTCGATGGCGGCGCGAACGATGGCTTCCGGCTTCTGCCCCGCATCGGACGGGAAGAACAGCACGTCCACCTGCTGCGCCAGCGTCTTCAGCTGCTCGATGGCGGCGGGGCGGTAGACGTCCGCGCTGACCACCATCACCTTCTTCTTGCGCTTCTCGCGCAGGTGCTTGGCCAGCTTGCCGACGGTGGTGGTCTTGCCCGCGCCCTGCAGGCCGGCCATCAGGATGACCGCCGGCGCCGGCACGTTGAGGTTCAGGTCGCTGGCCTGCGAGCCCATCACCGCAGTCAATTCGTCGCGGACGATCTTGATCAGTGCCTGGCCCGGGGTCAGCGACTTCAGCACTTCCTGGCCGACCGCGCGCACCTTGATCCGCTCGATCAGCGCCTGCACCACCGGCAGGGCCACGTCGGCCTCCAGCAGGGCGATGCGGACCTCGCGGGTGGCCTCGCGGATGTTCTCCTCGCTCAGGCGGCCGCGGCCGCGCAGGCGCTCGATGGTGCCGGAGAGTCGCTGGGTCAGGGATTCGAACATGGGGCAGGCAGGACCAGAAAAACGGACGGGAAGTATAAGCGGTCGCGCCGCAGCCGCCCCTGCTGCCGGCCGCCCCGCTGTGCGACACTTCTGCGATGACAGTCATTCTCATCGCCGTCGCGCTCTACCTGCTGGCCGCCGGCCTGCTGGTCCGCTCCGTCGCCCGCGACACCGGCCATGCGCCGCGCCCGTGGGTCTGGCCGGCGCTGGGCGCGGTGGTCCTTCACGGCACCTACCATCTGCTGGTCGCCTGGCGTACGCCGGGCGGACCGGACATGCATTTCTTCGCCGCACTGTCGCTGGTCTCGCTGGGCATGGCGGTGATGACGCTGCTGGTGGCGATCCAGGGCCGCATGGCCGCGCTGGGCGTGATCGCCTTCCCGCTGGCCGCCGCGTTGCTGGCCACCTACCACGTCTACGGCCACCAGGCCACGAACGGGCTGGACTGGCGCCTGCAGCTGCATGCCTGGCTGGCGCTGCTGGCCTACGCCGCGCTGGCGATCGCCGCGCTGCTGGCGGTGATGCTGTGGGCGCAGGAACGCGCCCTGCGCCGTCGCGAATTCCATCTTTGGCTGCGCGCACTGCCGCCGCTGACCGAACTGGAAGACCTGCTGTTCCGCACCATCACGGTCGGCTTCATCCTGCTGACCGCCACGCTGCTGACCGGCGTGCTGTTCGTCGAAAACTTCCTGATCCAGAAGCTCACCCACAAGACCGTGTTGAGCGTGCTGTCGTGGCTGGTCTTCGGCGGCCTGCTGGTCGGCCGCTGGCGTTACGGCTGGCGCGGCGCCAAGGCCGTGCACTGGACGCTCACCGCCATGGCGCTGTTGCTGCTGGCTTTTTTCGGCAGCAAGTTCGTGTATGAAATGGTGTTGAGGCGGGCCTAACCGCCTGTTTTCAATGTGGGAGCGACGTCAGTCGCGATCGCACGGCTGGCACGCGCGACACTGTTCCCGGCGGACTCGATCCTACAATCGCGACTCACGTCGCTCCCACAACAGCCGCGCGCGCCCTACTCCGCCGCGGCTTCCAGCGCCTGCGACAGTCGTTCCACGGCCACCACCTCCAGCCCCTTGAACGTGCCCGACTTCGGTGCGTTGCCCTTGGGCACAATGGCGCGCTTGAAGCCGTGGGTGGCGGCTTCGCGCAGGCGCTCTTCGCCGTTGGGCACGGGGCGGATCTCGCCGGACAGGCCCACTTCGCCGAAGGCGATGGTCTTCTCGGCCAGCGGACGGTCGCGAAGAGAGGACAGCACGGCCAGCAGCACCGGCAGGTCGGCCGCGGTTTCCTGCACGCGGATGCCGCCGACCACGTTGACGAACACGTCCTGGTCGCCCACCACCACGCCGCCGTGCCGGTGCAGCACGGCGAGCAGCATGGCCAGCCGGTTCTGCTCCAGACCCACCGCCACGCGGCGCGGGTTGGACAGCGGTGAGCTGTCGACCAGCGCCTGCACTTCCACCAGCAGCGGGCGCGTGCCCTCGCGGGTGACCATCACGCAGCTGCCCGGCTGCTGGGCGCTGCCGGACAGGAAGATCGCCGACGGATTGGGCACTTCCTTCAGGCCCTTTTCGCCCATCGCGAACACGCCCAGCTCGTTGACCGCGCCGAAGCGGTTCTTGAAGGCGCGCAGCACGCGGAAGCGGCTGCCGCTCTCGCCTTCGAAATACAGCACCGCGTCGACCATGTGTTCCAGCACGCGCGGACCGGCGATGCCGCCCTCCTTGGTGACGTGGCCGACCAGGAAAACGGCCGTGCCGGTCTCCTTGGCGTAGCGCACCAGCCGGGCGGCGCTCTCGCGCACCTGGCTGACGGAGCCGGGGGCAGCGGTCAGCGATTCGGTCCACAGGGTCTGCACGGAGTCGGCGACGATCAGCTTGGGCCGCGCCACCGAGGCGTGCTGCAGAATGGTTTCGATGCCGGTTTCGGCCAGTGCCTGCAGGTTGTCCAGCGGCAGGTCCAGGCGCACGGCTCGGCCGGCGACCTGGGCCAGCGATTCCTCGCCGGTCACGTACAGCGCCGGCAGGTGGGCCGACATGCGGGCCACGGCCTGCAGCAGCAGGGTCGATTTGCCGATGCCGGGATCGCCGCCGACCAGCACCACGGCGCCTTCCACCAGGCCGCCGCCCAGCACGCGGTCGAACTCGCCGATGCCGGTGCTCACGCGTGCCTCTTCGCTGTGGCGCACGTCCTTCAGCGCGGTGATCTTCGGCGCCTCGGCCTTGCCCGCCCAGCCGCTGCGGCGAGCGGCGGCGGGCGCGCCGGCGGCGGTTTCCAGCACGATCTCGCTGAGCGAATTCCACGCGCCGCAGTCGGCGCACTGGCCCTGCCATTTGCTGTGGTCGGCGCCGCATTCGGTGCAGACGTAGGCGGTACGTGACTTGGCGGAGGTCTTGGCCACGGGCATCTCGACGATCAAGGACGCCCACTGTATCCGGCCGGTGTCGCGCATGGCGAGACACCCCTTCGCGGCGCAAGCGAGGCACGCGCGGCAACCCCCACGCAATGCGTGGCAATGGCAAGACGCGCTGAATCGCAGGCATTCACCGCGTACATCGCCGACGCCTCCGCACGCACCGCGTGCAGGAAAACCGCAGGAAAGCGGACTTCCCGTGCGACGTACGGTTGTCCGTCGCCATGACAGGCGCGCGTTGCCCCTTACGCGACACCTTGCGAGCGCGGCTGCGTGCGCCGTCACGAGTCGCACGCGACGCCGGGGATTGCAGCCCCTGCCTGTCCCCCGGCGTTCCATTCAAGGAATCAGGAGATTCACCATGGCCGTGAAGAAGACCCCCGCAAAGCATGCGTCCGCACCTGCCACGAAGGCTGCCCCCGGAAATCCCGGCAAGCAGCCAGGCCCCGATTCGGGACATGCCTACGGCAAGTGCAGCTACAGCTACGGCGCCTCGCCCGCCAGTTGGCCGCAGCATGGCTACGACCCCCGCAACGAAACGCCACCGCCCAAGGGGCCGGTGTTCGATCCGGGCCGGTTCGGCCGCATGTTCCCCAACTTGCCCGGCCTGGTGGTCGACGATGCCGCGCTGACCGCACTGGGCAATGCGATGCGCGATCCCTCCGGCGCCGACCCCACCCGCGACAACCCCGGCATTCCCTCCGGCTTCACCTACCTGGGCCAGTTCATCGACCACGACATCACCTTCGATCCCACCTCGATGCCGGAAGTGCTGGTGGATCCGCAGGCGGTCTTCAATTTCCGCACGCCCAAGCTCGACCTCGACTCGGTCTACGGCACCGGCCCCTCCACCCAGCCCTATCTGTACGAGCCCGGCCGCCGCAAGCTGCGCGTGGGTGCCACGCAGACCGGCGGGGGCGATGCGACCATCCCGCCCGACATGCCCAACGACCTGCTGCGGCTCAATGGCACCGCCGTGATCGGCGATCCGCGCAACGACGAAAACCTGGTGGTCGCGCAGACCCATCTCGCCTTCATCAAGCTGCACAACAAGTGCGTCGACAAGCTGGAAGCCGAAGGCTTTCCGCAGACCGGCCTGTTCACGGAGGCGCGCAAGCTGGTGACCTGGCATTACCAGCGCATGGTGATCGACGACTTCCTGGCCCGGCTGTGCGATCCCGCCGTGCTGGCCGACGTCGTGCAGAACGGGCGCTCGTTCTTCGACTTTGCCGGCGAAGCGTTCATGCCGGTGGAGTTCTCGGTGGCGGCGTACCGCTTCGGGCATTCGCAGGTGCGCAATGCCTACAACTACAACCGGGTGTTCCGTTTCGGCGGCGTCACCCCGGCCACGCTCGCGCTGCTGTTCCAGTTCAGCGGCGTATCGGGTCGCGGTTCGACCGACGACATTCCGGTGCCGAGCGACTGGATCATCGACTGGCGCCGCTTCTACGACCTGCCCGGCGGTGGCGTCACCCCCGATGCCACGCGGAAGATCGATCCGCTGCTGGCCGAGGAACTGCATGGCCTGCCCAACGGCGCCGGCTCCCTGCCCGTCCGCAACCTGATGCGCGGCGTGCGGATGGGCCTGCCCTCGGGCCAGGCGGTCGCGGCGACCATGCAACTGACCCCGCTGACCCCGCAGGAGCTGGGCAGCGGGCCGGACGGCCAGGTGCTCATCGCGCAGGGGCTGGGGAGCAACACCCCGCTCTGGTACTACCTGCTGAAGGAAGCCCAGGTACAGCAGAACGGCGACCGCCTGGGCCAGGTGGGCAGCCGGATCGTGGCCGAGACGTTCATCGGCCTGCTGGACAGCGATGCGCTGTCGTTCCGCCGGCAGAACCCGCTGTTCGAGCCTAGCCTGTTCAAGCCCGGCGCCACGCCCACGGCCGCAGGCAAGTACACGATGGCCGACCTGCTGACCTTCGTGGACGAGATCAACCCGATCGGGGACTGAGCCGGCGGGCCGTGTGACCTGAAAGCAGAAGGGCCGCCCCTGCGGGCGGCCCTTCTGGTACGTCTGGTGCCGGAAATAGGAATCGAACCTACGACCTACGCATTACGAATGCGCCGCTCTACCAACTGAGCTATTCCGGCGGAGCCGCGAATTTTA
>NZ_JAKZBW010000014.1:0-93893 GCF_022539275.1 Pseudoxanthomonas sp. LH2527
CTGTGGTCCGCGGTCGGGCTTCCGGTCGCACTGGCGATCGGTTTCGACCGCTTCGAGCAACTGCTCGATGGCGCCGCCGCGTTCGACGCCCATGCCGTCGGCACGCCGCTGGCGGACAACATCGCGGTGCGCCATGCATTGACGGCCGTGTGGAACCGCAATGTGCTGGGCCATGCGGCGCACGGCGTGATGACCTACGACCAGCGCCTGGCGTTGCTGCCGGCCTACCTGCAGCAGCTGGTGATGGAGAGCCTGGGCAAGTCGGTGAAGCTGGACGGCAGCCCGGTCGAGTCCGATTCCGTGCCGGTCTGGTGGGGCGGTGCGGGTACCGACGTACAGCACAGCTTCTTCCAGGCGCTGCACCAGGGCACGCAGATCGTGCCGCTGGATTTCGTCGGCACCGTGCGCAACGACGATCCCTATGCCGAGAACCACCTGGCGCTGATGTCCAACCTGCTGGCGCAGAGCGAAGCCCTGGCCAACGGGCAGGCCAGCGACGATCCGCACCGCAGCTATGCGGGCGGGCGGCCCAGCACGATGATCCTGCTGGATGCGCTGACGCCGCAGTCGCTGGGCGGCCTGATTGCGATGTACGAGCACAGCGTCTACGCGCAGTCGGTGCTGTGGGGCATCAACGCATTCGACCAGTTCGGCGTGGAACTGGGCAAGCAGCTCGCCAACGGCCTGCTGCCCGCGCTGAAGGGCGAATCCGAAGCGAAGGATCCGGTGACGCAGGCGCTGCTGGCGGAGATCGCGGCGCGCGGGTGAGGTGGTGGCGAACCGACGCTGCCCTCCTGTAGGAGCGACGTCAGTCGCGACCGGATAGACGACGCTGCAGGATTTACCATCGTGCGCACGCGTCGAACTTTGGTACTTCGTGTGATTTCGGGTTTGAGGCGATTCGTTCGTGCGGTCGCGACTTACGTCGCTCCTACAGCGCCAGCGTGCTGTTCCAGCGCCCACCCCACATGCTCGCGAACCAAAGAGGATGGGTCCTCACGCCGGCTTTCCAGCGCGATCAGCACTTCGGGCGTGGTCGGCGCATTGCCCAGCGCCACGGCGATGTTGCGCAGCCACCGCTCGTGGCCGCTGCGGCGGATCGCCGAGCCTTCGGTGCGGCGCAGGAACTCCTCTTCGTCCCATGCGAACAGTTGCGGCAACGTCGCCACGTCCAGATCGTTGCGTGCGCGGAAATCCGGTTCGTCGCTGCGCTTGGCGAACTTGTTCCAGGGACACACCAGTTGGCAGTCATCGCAGCCGAAGATGCGGTTGCCGATGGCTGGCCGCAGGTCTTCCGGAATGGCGCCTTTGTGCTCGATGGTCAGGTAGGAAATGCAGCGGCGCGCATCGAGCCGGTAGGGCGCAGTGATCGCCTGGGTCGGGCATACGTCGATGCAGCGCGTGCAGGTGCCGCAGTGCCCACTGGCCGGCGCGTCGATCGGCAACGGCAGGTCGACGTAGATCTCGCCGAGGAAGAACCAGGAACCGCCGTCCCTGTCGATCAGGCAGGTGTGCTTGCCGATCCAGCCCAGCCCGGCATTGCGCGCCAGCGCGCGTTCCAGCACCGGTGCCGAATCGACGAACACGCGATGGCCGAACGTACCGATCTCCGCCTGCAGGCGCTCGGCCAGCTTCTGCAGGCGGTTGCGCATCAGCTTGTGGTAGTCGCGGCCCAGCGCGTAACGCGCCACGTAGGCGCGCTGGCCGTCGCCCAGGGTGTCCCAGGCGTCGTCGCCGTCGTTGCGTCCGTAATCGAGTCCGACGGAAATCACCCGCAGCGTGCCGGGGATCAGTTCCTGTGGGCGCGAGCGCTTGTCGCCATGCTGGGCCATCCACGTCATCGAGCCGTACAGGCCCTCGGCCAGCCAGTCGCGCAGATGCCGTTCGTCGTCGCCCAGCTCGATGCCGGCGATGCCGCAGCGCTGGAAGCCGAATTCGCGCGCTAGCGTCCGCACGCGCCCGGCGAGGGCAACGGGGTCTGGCAGGGGCGTGGCGGGACCGGCGGCGGGCATGCGGGGATTATAGGAGGCCGGCCGGATTCACTTCCCCGCAACCCGGTGCAGACCTAGAATCCGGCCATGTCCGGCACCTGGCCCCTGTATTCCACGCATGCCGCGCGGGCGCTGGACGAACGCGCCACGCATTCGCTGGGCGGCGATGCCTACGTGCTGATGCAACGTGCGGGCCTGGCGGCCTGGCAGCACGTGCTGCTGCACTGGCCCGACGCGCAGCGCATCGTCGTGGTGTGCGGACCCGGCAGCAATGGCGGCGACGGCTACGTGCTGGCGAGGCACGCGCATCGTGCCGGGCGCCATGTCGAGGTCGTCCACCTGCCGGCGCATGTGCCGGGCAACCCGACGGCACAGCGCGCCTGCACCGAGTACGTGGCCGGTGGCGGCAAGGTCACGCTGTTCGACGATGCCTTGCCGCGGGCGGACGTCGTGGTGGATGCGCTGTTCGGCATCGGGTTGTCGCGGGCACCCGCGCCGGACGTGCGCGCGCTGATCGATGCGATCAACATGCAGGCCGCGCCGGTGCTTGCGCTCGATGTGCCCAGCGGCGTGGATGCGGATCGCGGCTGCACGCCGGGGGCCGCGGTCGTGGCCACCCGCACGCTGCAGTTCATCGTGCGGCATGCCGGGCTTTACACCGGTGATGCGCTGGAATACACCGGCGTGCTGGCGCTGGAAGAACTCGATGTCCCCGCCGCGACCTTCGACGACATCGCCGCCCATGCCGCGTTGCTGGAACATGACGCACTGGCGCGATGGCTGCTGCCGCGCCGCCGCAACACGCACAAGGGCGAGTCGGGGCATGTGCTCTGCATCGGGGGCGATGACGGCAGTGGCGGCGCGATCGCGCTGTGCGCCGAAGCGGCGCTGCGCACCGGTGCCGGACTGGTGAGCGTGGCGACGCGGCCGGCGCATGTGGCGGCGCTGCTGGCGCGAAGGCCCGAAGCGATGGTGCGCGCAGTGGAGTCGACCGACGATCTGTCGCCGCTGCTCGGGCGCGCGCGGGTGATCGCGCTCGGTCCGGGCCTGGGGCAGGGCGAATGGGGACGTGCGCTCTTCCAGCACGCGATGCGAAGTGGCAGGTCGTTGGTCCTGGATGCCGATGCCCTGAACCTGCTGGCGATGTCGCCGCAGTCACTCGAGGACGCGATCCTCACACCGCATCCGGGCGAAGCGGCGCGCCTGCTGGACTGCACGGCCGCCGACGTGCAGCGTGACCGTTTCGCGGCGGCGCATGCAATCGCAGAACGCCATGCCTGTGTGGTGGTGCTGAAGGGGGCCGGCACCGTCGTGGCGAGTCCCGGTGAAGCAGTGCGCGTGATCGATGCCGGCAATCCGGGCATGGCGGTCGGCGGCATGGGCGATGTGCTGACCGGCGTCATCGCCGCGCTGCGTGCGCAGGGACTGTCCGCCTTCGACGCCGCCAGCGCCGGCGCGCTGCTGCACGCGTTGGCAGGCGATGCCGCGGCGTGGGACGGCCAGCGCGGACTGCTGCCCTCGGATCTGTTCCCGCACCTGCGGCGGTTGGCCAACCCATGAGCAATGCCAGCTTGCGCGGCAGCGGTCGCACGAACGCTTAGAATCGCCGCATGCACGCGTTCCTTGCCGACGACGAAGCCACCGGTGCACTGGGCCAGGCCCTTGCACGCACGCGCCCTGCTTCCGCGGTCGTGCACCTGCAGGGCGACCTGGGTGCCGGCAAGTCCACCCTGGCGCGCGCGCTGTTGCGGACGCTCGGCGTCACCGGCGCGATCCGCAGTCCCACCTACACGCTGGTGGAGCGCTACCCGGTGGACGGCGGAGAGGCCTGGCACCTCGATCTGTACCGCATCGGCGATGCCGGCGAGCTCGAATTCCTCGGCCTGGACGAGGGCGCGGCGGTCCTGTGGCTGGTGGAATGGCCGGAGCGCGGCGCCGCCGCGCTGCCGCCAGCGGACCTGCACGTGAGGCTGGCGGTCGAAGGCAACGGCCGCTCGGCCCGGCTCGAGGGCGTGTCACCCGCTGGCGCGCACTGGCTCGCCCGTCTGGCGGCCGAGGGCGAGTTGCAGGCACCATCTCTCCAGGTCGGTTAGGAACATCCGCCAGGTCACGGATTATTAAGGGAAATTGCCTTGCATTCGTGAGCCGATGGTGTTTGAATCCGCGACATGAGCTTGGGGAACCCCACCACCGCCACGTTGCGTCGCGCCCTTGCAGGCGTGCTGGCGTTGGTGCCGTGCACGTTGATGGCCGGTGAGGTCACCGGCGTCACCGTGGCCCAGGGCAGCACCGGGACACGGGCGGAGATCCAGCTGGCCGGCGCCGGCCAGTACAAGACCCTCACGCTGAAAGGCCCGGACCGGCTGGTCGTCGACCTGCCGGCCTCCAAGGCGAAGACGGGTCTACGGCTGCCCACGCCCGCCGGCATCGTGCGTGCCGTGCGCACCGGCCAACCGGATGCGAACACGCTGCGCATCGTCTTCGACCTCGCGTCCCCGGTCGCCGCGCTGAAGCCCCGGATGGAGCAGGCCGGCGCGGTGTCGCGGCTGGTGATCGAATGGCCGGGCGATGGTCATGTCGCGCTGGCCACGGCGGTCGCCGCGATCCCCGCGACGCCAGCGCCTGCGCCGGCCAGCGGTCCGGCAGCGACGACCACCGCGCCTCCCCCTTCAGCGCAGGCGGACGCGGCGCGTGCCACCGCGCTGCTGACGGCACAGGTGGTGCAGGCCGGCACGGTGCCCGCCGCAGTCGCGCCCACGCCCACCGGCCCGGTCCCGCCCTCGCCGCAGGCCATCCTCAATGGCCAGCCGACGGTGGCCACGGTGCCTGCCCAGACGGTGCCGGGCGACCGACCGACCTACACCATCGCCACCGGCCAGCCCACGCCGGTGCCGGGCGCCACCACCGCGACGGCCGATGCGGCGCCTGGCGCGGAAGCTCCCAGGCCGCCCACCGTGTCGGCCGCCGGCACGCGACCGCTGGTCATCGCCATCGACCCCGGCCACGGCGGCCAGGACCCGGGCGCCATCGGCCCCAGCGGCCGTTACGAGAAGCATGCGGTGCTGGCGATCTCCAAGGAACTGGCGCGCCAGATCAACGCCACACCGGGCATGAAGGCCTACCTGGTCCGCGATACCGACGTCTATGTCGAGCGGCCGCAGCGTGCGCGCAAGGCGCGTGCGGCGAAGGCGGACATGTTCGTTTCGATCCACGCCGATGCCGCGGAGAACCGCAGTGCGTGGGGCTCGTCCGTCTACGTGCTGTCGCTGCGCGGTGCCTCGTCGCAGCACGCGCGCTGGCTGGCCGACAAGGAAAACGCCTCCGACCTAGTCGGTGGCGTGCGCCTGACCAAGGACACGTTGTCCAACGTATTGCTGGACCTGGCCCAGAGCGGCCACATGAAGGCGTCCCAGGACGCGGCCGGCCACGTGCTGACCTCGCTCAAGGGTCTCGGCAAGACCCACAAGCCGCAGATCGAGTTCGCCAACTTCGAAGTGCTGCGCAACTCCGACATGCCGGCAATGCTGGTGGAGACCGGCTTCATCTCCAATGCGGACGAAGAAAAGCGCCTGTTCGACCCGGCGCACCAGCGCAAGGTGGCGGGCGCGGTGCTGGACGGCATCCAGTCCTACTTCACCCGCCAGCCGCCGCCCGGCACGCTGTTCGCCGCGCGTGCGCAGGCCGAGGCCGACGCGCGTACCGTGGCCGCAGGCGGCGCGGCAGGCGCGCCCTGATCGCACAGCCGCTCGGCTATCATCACCGCTGATATTCCCCGAGACGGCGCCTGGCGCCGCCAGCACGTGACGATCCGCCAGCTTCCCGACACCCTCATCAACCAGATCGCTGCCGGCGAAGTCGTCGAACGCCCGGCCTCCGTGGTCAAGGAACTGGTCGAGAACGCCCTGGACGCCGGTGCGCGCCGCGTCGACATCGATCTGGAGGAAGGCGGTGTGCGCCTGATCCGCATCCGCGACGACGGCGGCGGCATCGCACCGGAAGAATTGCCGCTGGCAGTGTCGCGCCACGCCACCAGCAAGATCGCCTCGCTCGATGATCTGGAAGCGGTGGCCACGCTCGGCTTCCGTGGCGAAGCGCTGCCGTCGATCGCCTCGGTCAGTCGTTTCGCGCTGACCTCGCGACGCGCGCAGGACGAGCACGGCGCCTCGCTGCAGGTCGAAGGCGGCAAGGTCGGCGAAGTGATGCCCAAGCCGCACGCCATCGGTACCACGGTGGAAGTGCGCGAGCTGTTCTACAACGTGCCGGCGCGGCGCAAGTTCCTGCGCGCTGAACGCACGGAGATGGGACACATCGAAGAGTGGTTGCGCTCGCTGGCGCTGGCGCGTCCCGACATCGAATTGCGCGTGTCGCACAACGGCCGGCCGTCGCGGCGTTACAAGGCCGACGAACTGGAATCACTCGCCCGCCTGAGCGAAACGCTGGGCGACGAGTTCGCCCGCAGCGCGCTGCGCGTGGACCACGCCGCCGCCGGGCTGCGCCTGCATGGCTGGATCGCGCAGCCCAGCTATTCGCGGGCGAGCGCCGACCAGCAGTACGTCTACGTCAACGGGCGCTCGGTGCGCGACCGCAGCATCGCGCATGCGGTGAAGATGGCGTACCAGGATGTCCTGTTCCACGGTCGACAGCCGGCGTACGTGCTGTTCCTGGAACTCGATCCCACCCGCGTCGATGTCAACGTGCACCCGGCCAAGCACGAAGTGCGCTTCCGCGATACGCGGCTGATCCACGACTTCGTCTACCGCACCCTGCACGAGGCGCTCGCGGAAACGCGCGCCGGTGCGGCGCCTCAGGACATCGCCCCGTCGCCGTTCGGGATGAGGCCCGCGGCGTCGGTGCCCTCCGCGTGGATGCCGACCCAGCAGTCGCCGCTCGGGCTCAGCGTGGCGGAAGCACCGGCCGCCTATGCCGCGCTGTATGCCACTGCTCCGTCCGGCGCGATGGAAGCCGTCATGATGCCGGCATCGCCATCGCCGCCGACGATGCCCGCCGACGATGCCGGGGGCATTCCGCCGCTGGGCTTCGCCATCGCGCAGTTGCACGGCATCTACATCCTGGCGGAGAACGCCGATGGTCTGATCGTGGTCGACATGCATGCGGCCCACGAGCGGATCGGTTACGAGAAGCTGAAAGGCGCGCACGACAGCATCGGCCTGCGCGCGCAGCCGTTGCTTGTACCGATGGCGCTGGCGGTGGCCGAGCGCGAGGCGGACGTGGCCGAGCGCGAGGCCGCCACGCTGGCCACGCTCGGCTTCGACATCACCCGCAGCGGCCCGCAATCGTTGAACGTGCGCAGCATTCCTGCGTTGTTGTCGAATGCCGAGCCCGAGGCCTTGCTGCGCGACGTGCTGGCCGACCTGCGCGAACACGGCGAAAGCCGTCGCGTCGCCGCCGCGCGCGACGAACTGCTGGCGACGATGGCCTGCCATGGTGCCGTGCGCGCCAACCGGCGCCTGACGCTGCCTGAAATGAATGCCCTGCTGCGCGAGATGGAAGCCACCGAGCGCTCTGGGCAGTGCAACCACGGCCGCCCGACCTGGGCGCGCTTTTCCTTGAACGAAATCGATCGCTGGTTCCTGCGAGGACGCTGACATGGGGAAGAACACGGGATGGCTGGGGGTGGCCATGCTGCTGGGGGTGCTGGCCGGTTGCGGTGGCGATGACAAGGCGGCGGCGACCGGCAAGGTCGCGGACGTCAACTTCCTCGCCGACAACGCGGCCTGGCGCGAGCAGCGCAGGACCGAACTGACCGCGCCGGATGGTTGGACCAGCTTGGTCGGCCTGCACTGGATCGAACTGAAATCGCACTTCATCGGCAGCGGTCCCGGCAGCGGCATCAAGCTGGCCGTCGGCCCCGCCAAGCTGGGCATGGTGACGCAGCAGGACAAGCGCGTGTTCCTCACGCCGGAAGGCGGTGCCGCGCTGACGTTCAATGGCGAGCCGTTGAAGGGTCGCGTCGAACTGGAAAGCGACCGCGATGCCCAGCCGTCGGTGGTCGGTTTCGACGATGGCAAGGGTGTGCTGACAGTGATCGAGCGCGGCGGCCGGCATGCGCTGCGCGTGAAGCACGCCGACGCCGAATCGCGCACGCAGTTCATCGGCCTGGACTACTGGCCCGCAGAGGAAGACTGGCGCATCGAAGGACGCTTCATTCCGCATCCGCCCGGCAAGACGTTGACCATCGTCGACGTGATCGGCGTGGCCAGCGAATCGCCCAATCCCGGCGTGGTCGAGTTCGAGCGCGACGGCAAGCCGTACCGGCTGGAGGCGTTGGGTCAGGCGGGCGGGCCGTTGTTCTTCGTGCTGGCGGACCGCACCAGTGGCCACGGCAGCTACCCCGCAGGCCGTTTCCTGGACGCCGACGCGCCGCAGGCGGGCAAGCTGGTGCTGGATTTCAATCGCGCCTACAACCCGCCATGCGCGTTCACGCCGTACGCGACCTGTCCGCTGCCGCCGGCGGAGAACCGTCTGGATCTGGCGATCGAGGCCGGCGAGAAAGCCTACGCCAAACCCATCAAAGTGCTCTGAAGGAAGGATCCGATGCCGCTGCGCCGTTCGCTGAAAGTCCTTGTCCTCACCGCGCTGCTGGGCAGCGCGTCCAACCTGGTCGCGGAAACGCCCAAGGCAGCGGCGGCGCCGGTACCGCTGTTGTGGAAGGTGTCCGACAAGGACAACGCGGTCTACCTGCTCGGTTCGTTCCATCTGCTGCGCCCGAGCGACTATCCGCTGTCGCGTGACGTCGACAACGCCTTCGCCGATGCCGAGCGCCTGATGTTCGAACTGTCGCCGGAGGAAATGCAGTCGCCCGCGATGCCGCAACTGATGATGCAGGCCGCGATGCGCACGGACGGCAAGACGCTGCAGGACGAACTCGATGCCGGGACGTGGACCCGGCTGCAGGCATGGGCGGGCCGGAACGGCGTGCCGCTGGCATCGTTCAACGGTTTCGAGCCCTGGTTCGTCGGGCTGACCATCAGCATTGTCGAGATGACCAGGCAAGGGCTGGATCCGAAGCTGGGCCTGGACACCCATCTCATGGACAAGGCCCAGGCAGCAGGCAAGCCGACCGCGGGGCTCGAACGTGCGCAGGAGCAGATCGGCGTGCTGGACGGCATGGATGCCACCGAGCAGCGCCAGTTCATCACGGAAGCCCTGGAGCAGGCCGAGAAGGGCTCGGCGGAGACGCAGCGCCTGCACGACGCATGGCGCCGCGGTGACGTCGAGGCGCTGTGGAACGGCATGGCGGCCGACATGCGTACGCAGTATCCGCGCCTGTACCGACGCATCAATGTGGACCGCAACAATGCGTGGGTGCCGAAGATCCGGCAGATCCTGGACCGGCCCGGCGACGACGATGCACTGGTGGTGGTCGGCGCGCTGCACCTGCTGGGCGAGGACGGCGTGGTGGAGAAGCTGCGCGCGCGCGGCTACACCGTCGAGCGCGTGTGCTCGGCGTGCAAGGCGGGCGCTGCCCGGTAAGCCGGTTTTCGATGGGCGGTGTGGGCGCGACGGTCGCGCTCAGGCTGGTTCCATCACGATGCAGTCCACCGGGCAGGCGGGCACGCAGAGCTCGCAACCGGTGCATAGCGGATCGATCACCACGTGCATGTGCTTGGCGCCGCCGATGATGGCGTCCACCGGGCAGGCCTGGATGCACTTCGTGCAGCCGATGCAGTCGGCTTCCACCACCACCGCGACGATCGCGGGCCTGTGCGTGCCGCGGGTGCGGTCGTAGGGCAGCGGCGGCACGCCCAGCACGCGGGCGAGGGCGCGTGCCCCGCCATCGCCACCGGGCGGGCAATGGTCCACGCCCGCTTCGCCGCGCGCCATCGCCTGCGCGTACGGCAGGCAGCCATCGAAACCGCACTGCCCGCACTGGGTCTGCGGCAACAGCCGATCAAGGCGTTCGGTCAGGTCCACGGTTGCCGCAGGGGCTGGAGAAGACGGGGATGGAGCCGGTGTCTGCTCGTTCCTCACTTCTCTTCACTCTCTTCTCGCTTCACCGCACCGGCATGCCGGGCAGGGCGCCGGCATCGGCGTCCAGCAGGGCCAGCGCGCCGCCGTCGAAACCGGCCGACAGGATCATGCCTTCGCTCAGGCCGAAGCGCATCTTGCGCGGCGCCAGGTTGGCGATGAACACCACGTTGCGGCCGACCAGCTTTTCCGGCTCGCCGTAGCTGGCGCGGATGCCGGAGAAGATCTGACGCTGGCCCAGGTCGCCGGCATCCAGCAGGAAGCGCAGCAGCTTGTCGGAACCCTCGACGAACCCGCACTCCAGCACCTTGCCGATGCGCAGGTCGAGCCTGGCGAAATCCTCGATGCCGATAATGCCGGTGGCGTCCTTCGTTTCCACGGGCGCGGCCGGCTTCGCTTCGGCCTTCTTCGCGGGGGCGGCAGGTGCAGCAGGTGCGGCGGCGAGGGTGTCCTTGGATGCGTCGGTCATGGCGTCGATCAGTTTCGGGTCGATACGGGTGAAGAGGGGCGAGTACGCCTGGATCGTGTGGGCCTGCAGCGGCGCAGCGATATCGCGCCAGGTTTCCACCGGCGCGCTGAGGAACGCCTCCGCCTCCGCCGACGTGCGCGGCAGCACCGGCTTCAAGGCGGCGGCGAGGACGCGGAACAGGTTCAGGCCCTGCGTGCAGACCGCCTGCAGTTCGCCATCCGCACCTTCCTGCTTGGCGATCACCCAGGGCTTGGTCTCATCGATGTACTTGTTGGCCTCGTCCGCCAGCGCCATGGTCAGGCGCAGCGCGGTGGCGGGCTCGTTGCGCTCGTACGCGTCGGCGATGGGGCCAAGCGCGTCGACGAAGCGCTGGTACATGGCCGGATCCGGCAGGGCATCGGCGAGCCTGCCGTTGAAGCGCTTGTCGATGAAGCCGGCGCAGCGGCTGGCCAGGTTGACGAACTTGCCCACCAGGTCCGCGTTGACGCGCGCGATGAAGTCGCCCAGGTTCAGGTCAAGATCGTCGACGCCGCCGGACGACTTGGCCGCGTAGTAATAGCGCAGCGCTTCCGGTTCCAGGCCCACGTCCAGGAAGGTGCGCGCCATGATGAAGGTGCCGCGCGACTTCGACATCTTGGCACCATCGACCGTCAGGTAGCCGTTGACGTGCAGGCGCGTCGGCGCGCGATGGCCGGTGCCATGCAGCACCGCCGGCCAGAACAGGCCGTGGAAGTTGACGATGTCCTTGCCGATGAAGTGGTGCAGCTCGACGTCGGTACCGGCCTGCAGATGCGAGGCGAAGTCGAGACCGCGCTCCGTGCACAGGTTGCGGAAACTGCTCAGGTAGCCGATCGGCGCATCCAGCCAGACATAGAAGTACTTGCCGGGTGCACCGGGAATCTCGAAACCGAAATACGGCGCGTCGCGCGAGATGTCCCACGCACGCAGGCCGCCGTCGGCATCCAGCCACTCGCGCAGCTTCGCCTTGACGCCTGGCAACGCGACATCGCCCGCCAGCCATTCGCGCAGGAAGGCATCGAAGCGGCCGACCTCGAAGAAGTAATGCTCCGAGTCGCGGATTTCCGGCGTGCTGCCGGACAGGATCGACGTCGGTTCCTTGAGGTCGGTGGGCGCATAGGTCGCGCCGCAGACTTCGCAGTTGTCGCCGTACTGGTCGGCCGAGCCGCAGTTCGGGCAGATGCCCTTGATGTAGCGGTCGGGCAGGAACATGCCCTTGGCCGGGTCGTAGAACTGCGCCACCGTGCGGCGGCTGATGTGGCCGCCTGCCTCCAAGCGCTGGTAGAACTGTTCCGTCAGTTCGCGGTTGGCGGATGAGTGGGTCGAGTCGTAATGGTCGAAGGCCACGCCGAAGGCGGCGAAGTCGCGCTCATGGCTGGCCTGGATGCCGGCGATGAAGGCTTCGGGCGTGACGCCGGCCTTTTCCGCCGCCAGCATGATCGGCGTGCCGTGGGTGTCGTCGGCACAGACGAAGTAAACCGTATCGCCGCGCATCCGCCGTGCCCGGACCCAGATGTCGCCCTGGATGTAGCCCACCAGATGGCCCAGGTGCAGCGGACCGTTGGCGTAGGGCAGGGCATTGGTGACCAGGGCGGTACGGCTCATGACAGGCTTCGCGACGGGGGGCGGCGATTATCGCATGGCCGGGCGTGCGCCTTTCCCGGGCCCACAACGCAACAGGCCCGGCAATGCCGGGCCTGTGCTGAAACGACGCTCAAAAGCTTACTGGCGGATCCAGGTCTGCGACTTGCAGATGAAGGCGATGCAGCCGGACACCTCCAGCTTCTTGCCGCCTTCGATCAGCTCCATCTTCGACTTGTAGACCTTGCCCTCGTCGGGCTTGAGGATGGTGCC
The DNA here is from genome assembly GCF_022539275.1 of Pseudoxanthomonas sp. LH2527. Taxonomy (NCBI): domain Bacteria; kingdom Pseudomonadati; phylum Pseudomonadota; class Gammaproteobacteria; order Lysobacterales; family Lysobacteraceae; genus Pseudoxanthomonas; species Pseudoxanthomonas sp. LH2527. Next base: position 12,322 of record NZ_JAKZBW010000014.1, read on the forward strand.
GCCGGCGTACTGGCCACCGCCCTCGGCCTTCATGCCGCGGATGATCTCCATGCCGGTGATCGGCTTGTTCTTGCGATCGTCCTTGCACTTGTCGCAGGTCGGATTCGGCTTGCTGGGATTGATCAGCTCGACGATGCGGCCGGTGATCGCCCCATTGGCGGCCTGGGTGATCTCGACGAAGGACTTTGGCTTGCCGGTCTCGCTGTCGATGGTCTTCCAGCGACCGACCACCGGATCGGCGGCCGACGCCACCAGCGACACGGCCATCAGCGGAGCGGCCAGCATCGCGGCCATCAGGGTCTTGCGCATGTTCCCCTCCCAGGGATTCAGGTCAGACCCGCCGGCAACGACCGGCGGGATGACGTCTTTTATACCGCATCCGGTGGGGTATGGAAGAGGCTCAGCCGTCCTTTCGCGTCCCGAGTTCGCTGTCGTTCCGTTCAGGTGTTTCCGGCTCGGCTGCATCGACATCGGGATTCGCGCCGGGGATCCGGGACTCGGGTTGTTGCGCGGGGAGTTGTTCCACGTCGCCCACGCTCACGCGACCGATGCGCGGCTTCATCCAGACGTTGTCGTGCCAGGCCTGGTACTGCTTCGGGTCCCAGTACTTCTCGTCGAAGAATTTGCTGCCGTCGATCTGCTCGAACCCGTTGGGCCCAGGTACGTAGATCTGCACATTGCCCGTGAAGCCCGTTCGGCTGCCGGTGATCTTATTCCGCTCGCGGCGCAGGACGGTTGCGATGCGCGGCTGCGCCGCCCCGTCGCCGTACTTTGCGTACAGCGCTGCGCCTTCCTCGAGTGCGCGCTGGCGCTCGGCCTCACTCAGCGCACTCCAGTAACGCTCGCGCAGGCCGAGAAATCCTGCGTAGCCTCGTTCTGCGGCAAGGTCCATCCACGCATAGGCGAGCGCGGCGTCCTTGGCTACGCCCTGGCCGTTCCACAGCATTTCGGCCACCATGCCTTGGGACGGCTTGTCCGCATAGAACGCAGCCCGCTGGAAGAACTTCAGCGCGTCTTCGTACCGCCCTTGCTTGAACTCCTCCAAGCCATGCAGGCGGTACCTCAGATCCGGGTGGGCCGACAGGAATCCGGCCGACAGCATCAGCCTGTCCTGGGTCGGGTCCGGTGCGGCCACGTTCTGCGCCATCACGGCCTGCGTCGCGACCGGCAGGCACAGCGACGCAAGCATGATCATGGTTCTGAGCGGTTTCATGAACTTCCTTTTCCCCGAGTGAGTGCCGACCATTCTGTGAATTCGTCGGCTTGCACGCCCGTATCGAAAGTCACGATGCGGCAATGGAAAGAAAAACGGCCGACCCCGCTGGGCCGGCCGTCGACAATGTCACTTGAAGTGCTCAGTTACCTTTACTGGGAGCGCCGACAGTGACGGTTCCACCGATGTGGCGGGAGAAGAAGTCCAGCATGGTCGTGTAGAGCTTCACGCGATTTTCGACATCGTAGAAGCCGTGCATTTCACCCGACTGGATGATCATGCCTTCCGGCGGATTGCCTGCCTCGATCAGTGCCTTGTTCATCAGTTCGGTCTGTTCCGGAGGCGTGCGCACGTCGCGGGCACCGGCGGCCAGATATACCGGGATCTTCACTTCGCCGGCCCGACGTGCAGGTGAGTTCTCTGCCCAGGACTTCGTGTCCGTCCCGTGCGTGCGGCGGAGATAACGCTGTCCCGACTCACGCTCCGGGATATCGCCCTTCTTGAACATCATGTCCACGTCGTAAACACCCACGTAGCCGAACGTGCACTTGAACAGGCCGGGCGCACGGATGGGCGCCATCAGCGAGGAGTAACCGCCGAAACTGCCGCCATAGATGCAGATGCGTTCTTTGTCGGCATAGCCCTGGCCGATAGCCCACTGGGTCGCGTCGATGATGTCGTTCTGGATGCCCTGGCCCCACTGCAGGTGGCCTGCATCCTGGAACGCCTTGCCGTAGCCGCCCGAACCACGATAGTTCACCTGCAGTACCGCGTAACCGCGGCTAGCGAGCAGTTGGGTCTCCCAGTTGAAGCCCCAGTTGTCGCGGGGGCCGATCGGGCCGCCGTGCGGGTTGACGATCATCGGCAGGTTCTTGCCGTTGGCGCCATGCGGCAGGGTCAGGTAGCCGTAGACCTGCTTGCCGTCCCGAGAGGTGAAGTTGAATGGTTTGACCGACGCCATTTTTTTCGGGTCGAGCTGCGGCTTGCGCTGCATCAGGAAGCGCGCTTTCCCGCTGTCGCGATCGTAAAGATAGAGCTCCCCCGGGTTGCTGTCGCTGTAGACGTTTACGATGATCTTCTTGCCATCCTGGGTGTTGCTGGCCAGGTCGACCATCTGTCCCTCGAACGCCCCCGCCAGCGAGGCGTAGATCTCCGCATCTGGATGGCTCTCATCGATGAGCTTTACTGCGGGCGCACCTGCCTCAGTAACGACGCCGACCAACGTCGCTTCGTCGGTCGACCAAATGTAATCGGAAACCTCGGCGACCTTGTCCTGAAACAGCGGGGTGAACTCACCCGTGGAGGTATTCAGCGTACCCACTGCTGCCGGAGCCTTGGAGTCGTCCTGCTCGGCATACACGGTACCGTTGGATGACGTGCGGACCACGTAGAGATGCTTGCCGTCGGACTTGGAGGCGTTGACCAGTGTCCAGTTCTTGCCGTCGCGGCGGTACAGCTCGGTGCGCTCGTCGTACTCGCCTTCTTCATCGCGGCTGGAAGAGCAGACTGCGAACCTGGGCTCCTTGGCTGCATCCAGCACAATGCCGCAATTCTCCTTGGGCGCACGGCCCATGGAGACGCGCCGGCCGCTGAGCGTGTCCATACGGAAGACCTCGGTTCCGACGCCTTCCGAGGAACGCGGCGTGATGGCCGACATGATGACGTACTGGTCGTCGTCTTTCAGCGTATCGAGTAGGGAAAACCTCTCGGAACCCACGGTCTTGCCGCGCTGCGTCGCATCGCGGGTACCGTAGAAAATGAGTGGGCGTGCCTGGCTGCCGTCGGCGTTGACGGCGAACCATTCGCCGGTGTTGAAGGGTTGCGCATAGCCGCCCAGCTTCTTGACCGAGTTGAACATCAGCCTGGTCGGGCTGACCCAGTAGAAGCTGCCCACACTCTTCTGGTCGGGAAGCTGGTTCACCTTGACGAGCGAAAGGTCGCTGGTACGCAGTACCGCGAGCACATCCTGTTCGCCCTTGTCCACGGTCATCGCCAGATACTCGCCATTCGGCGAGATCTTGACCGTGCTGTAGGCGGGATGGCTCACGAAATCGACGATGGACTGAGACGTCGCCGCTTGCGCAGGCGCCACCAGCACGCACGCAATCGCCAGCATCGGTGTCGCCAGTAAGGATTTCTTCATTACTCCCCCTATTTAAGAATCGCCCCGAATGAAAACAACTCGACGATGGCGGATTCCGGCCATCGCGGCACGCCTGTGCAAGCGTGACTGAATCCAGACTTTAGCAGGAAAATTCCGGCTATTGACACTTCCTGCCGCGCTGCGGAGCAGTGGGCGGATGCCTGCCGCGCACGCGCGCGCCGGACCTTGGGGCCTCGGCCGTGCCGGGGCTCGTTGGAGGGCGCCCGCCGGAGCTAGGGACTGTAAGATGCAGTCCAGCAAACACGGACTCGGGTCATCCATCTCATGTCCGGAACCCCCGGCTCAGCAGGCGAAGCAAAAACCTGGGCGGCCCGTCAGTACCTTGTCGCGGTGGAGGCATCGAACAGGGGCGATTGGCAGCGTGCGCTGCCTGTACTGAGAGCGCTGGTGATCGCGAATCCGGCGCTGCCGCACGTTCACCATCTACTGTCAGTGGCCGCGTTGGCAACAGGCTCGCTCGACGAGGCGCTGACGCACTCGCAGAAGGCTTTGGCGCTGAAGCCGGGTGACGTCGACCTCCTGCTGCAGGCGGCGCGCGCCATGTCCCAGGCTCGCTCTCCCCAACAGGCGCTGACGCTGGCGCATGAGGCCGTGCCATTGGCGTGGAACAACGCATCGACCTGTCAGCAGCTCTCCGTGATTTTTGCCAGGGCCAATGCATACGAGCAGGCGAGCCGACTCAGTGCCCGGGCGCTCGAACTTCTCCCGGAGGACACACGCAACGTCTTCAACCATGCCACCACGTCATTGTTCAACGGGGATCTTCACGCTGCGGAGGCGGCTTATCGCCAAGTGCTGGTCCGCGAACCTGCCCACGCGCCTGCACATCTCGGGCTCGCTCAGCTGAAGAAGTGGACGCCAGAGGAAAACAACATCCAGCGCCTGACGGCGTGCCTTGAACAGACCCGCGATGTCGCGGGCAGGATGTACCTCCACCTTGCGCTGGGGAAGGAGTGCGAGGATATCGGCGACTACGCGGGCGCCTTCCGTCACTTCACGGCGGGGAAGACAACGGGGAAAGGGCTTCTGCGCTTCGGTACCAAGGTCGATCAAGCCTGTTTCGATGCGTTGGCGGCGTTCGAGAATGTGGGCAGCGCCGCCGGGTACGCGACCGGAGAGCCGGTTTTCATTGTCGGGATGCCGCGGACAGGCACCACGCTGGTGGATCGCATTCTGTCGAGTCATTCGTCGGTGCAATCCATCGGCGAGGTGCTCAATTTTCCCTCGCTGGTCAAGCGTGCTAGTGGCTCACGAACGCCCCGCCTGATCGATGCGGACACCGTGCGGGCCGCAGCGAGGATCGATTGGAGCATGCTGGGCGAAACCTACATCGCGGGCACGAGGCCGCTGACCGGGGGCTTTCCGCATTTCGTCGACAAGCACCCACACAATTTCCTGTACTTGGAGATGATCGCCCGCGCGCTTCCCCACGCCAGGATCGTCGGGGTGCGGCGCAACCCGATGGATACCTGCTTGTCCAACTTTCGGCAGCTCTTCTCGCCAGCATCGCCGTTCCACGGATACTCGTTCGATCTGCTCGAGACGGGAAGGTACTTCGTCAGATTCCATCGCCTGATGCAGCATTTCGAACACCTTCTCGGCGAACGCATCCTGTGGATCGACTATGAAGACCTCCTGGCCGACCAAGAACATCAGACCCGGCGGCTGCTGGATTTCTGCGGACTCGAGTGGCAGCCGCAATGCCTCCGGTTTGAACTCAACGACGCGCCTGTGGCGACCGCCAGCGTCGCGCAGGTGCGCGACAAGCTGCACCGTGACGCACTGGACCGCTGGCGCCGCTATGCGGACGAGCTGCAGCCGCTGATGGCCTTGCTTCAGGCCGAAGGGATCGCGGTACCGGTCCGACAACCCTGAAGAAAAAAGAGCCCGGTTTCCCGGGCTCCTTTGCATCGCAGCGTGGAAGAACCTTCAGCGCAGCTTGTAGCTGAACTGCACGAATACTTCGCGGCCGATGACGCCGGAATAGTACGTGCTCCAGAAGAAGGGATACGCCAGGTCCTCATCAAACAAAGGCTTCTTGTCGAGCAGGTTCTGGACCTGGAACGACACGGTCGCCTTCTCTGTGATTTCCTTCGACACGCCTGCATTCCAGATCACGAAGCTGCCGCCGCGGCCCTTGTCCGGATCGCCAAGGGGCAGGGAGCCCAAGCGGTAGCCATTGACGTTGGCGGCCCAGTCGTCCAGCTGCCAGCTTGCGCTCCAGTTGAAACGGCTACGGAAGTTCAGGGTGCGCTGGTTCACCAGGTCGTCGCGGTCATCGATGATGCCGTCGCCGGGGAACAGCTCGATTTCCTTCTTGAGGACGTGGGTCCACGCGAGCTCCAAATCGAAATCGCCAAGACGGTCCGTATCGAGCCCGTACTTGAAATTCACGTCGATGCCGCTGGTACGGCTGAGCGACTGGTTGACCGGGAAGGACCTGTACTCGTCCACCTGGTTGTCGCGGAAGGGCGAGTCCGTACGGGTCACCAGGCCGGTGAAGAACTGGCAGGCGGCCGAGTTCTGATCGACGCTGTTGCCGGCGCGGTCGGTGCCGAGCAGGCAGGACGCTTCTTCGCGGAACAGGTAGGACGTGAAGATGTCGTCCACACCACCGGTCAGTTCGATGTCATACCAGTCCGCGCTGACCGACATCTGGTCGGTGATGTCCCAGACCACGCCGAACGTCGTGGACTTGCCCTCTTCTTCCTCCAGGTCGGTGCTGCCGCGGCGGATGCCCTGCACCTGATAGTTGTAGTCGGCATCGCTCGAACAGGCGGTGCCCTGCGGATTCAAGCCATCACGCCGGCAGCGGTACTCGTCGACGATCGAGGTAAAAAAGCCAGACTCGCCCGCGTACACATAATGCATGTCGGGGGCGCGGAAACTGGTGCCATGGCTGCCGCGGAACAGCAAGCTGTCGACGGGGCGCCATTCAAGGCCCACCTGCCAGGTGACTGCGTCGTCCACGTTGGTGACGTCATCGTACTTGTCGTAGCGACCGGCCACACTTGCCTTCAGGCTGTCGAGAATCGGAATGCTGAACTCCAGGCCCAGCGCGTAGCGGTCACGGTCGCCACCGCCGCCCGTATCGGAGTAGTTGTAGATGGGTTCGTTGCCGGTGTAACCAGGCAACGTGCGCGGATCGGGCGTCAGTTCATAGCTCTGGCGGGCCGCCTCAATGACGGCTGCGGCGCCGAATGCACCCGCAGGCATTTCGAACAGGTCGCCCGAAACGGTGAAATTCGCCTGCGTGACGTCGGATTCCGCCTTGCCAATCAGGGTGGTGTTCAACGACTGGAATGTCGCGGCATCGATCGGGTTGAAGAAACGTGCCTGATTCAGCTCGTACACCGGATAGGCATCGAAGTAAGGGTCGAAGCCCTGCTGCTCGCCCAGGAAGTACTCGGTGAGACGGTTGGCCAGGAAGCGCGGGCGCCGCGTTTCGATTTTGTATTCCGCACGCGACACCGTCGCATCCCAGTCGAAGCGATCCGAGAGCATCGTGCCGCGAAGGCCGAAGGCGACGTCGAAGGCGCGCTCGTCGGATGTCGCATTCTGCGCGCCTGCTCCGCCGACTTCCGCAGGCGTGAAGATGCGCTGCAGATTGACGAATGCACCGCCGCCGGGACCGGTGAAGTCCGACTCGAGGTTCGGGTCGAAGAAATCAGAGCTGGACCAGAACTGTGTGGCACTCGCGAAAGTGGCCTTTGAGCGGGAGGCGCCCAGCTGCGCCCAGCCCTGCAGTCCGTTGTCGAAGTCGAAAGTACCGTACAGATAGCCGGACTGGTTGCTGTCGGAGTTCCGGATCGCCTGGGTTGCGGGATATCCGAAGTAGCCGCAGCGCGGCCCGGTGTACACCGACGAGGTTTCAAAGTAATACGCATCGAACTCGCTGAACCGGGCGCAGGTTGCTTCGCCTCCGTCCGGAAAGACACGGTTGCTATTGGCAATGTCGAATACGAGCAGGCCTTCGACGGCATTCACGTCTTCCGGATTCACGCCGGGCTCGTCGAAATAGGAGTCCATGAACTTGCGCTGGGACGCGAAGATTGCTTCGCGCTCGACCGCTTCGAACGCGTACACGACGCTCCAGTTGTCGCCGGTCTTGCCGCCGATCCACTGGAAGCGTCCGGAGTCGCCGCCGCCCTGCGTGGTGGTGCCGGCACGCACACTGAGCTGGTCGCCCTCGTAGTTCGTCTTCATGATGAGGTTGACGACGCCGGCCACGGCGTCCGAACCGTAGATCGCCGATGCGCCGCCGGTCAGGACTTCGACGCGTTCCAGCGCGGCGGCCGGGATGTTGGCCAGGTTCACCGCGTTGGATTGCGAGTTGTAGGGCAGGGGATAGTCGGCCGCGCGGCGACCGTTGATCAGGATCAGCTGGTAGCCCGGGCCCAGGCCTCGCAGATTCAGGAAGCTGGCGTTGGGCGTGAACCCGTTCTGGTTCAGTTCGTTCTGGATGGAGGCGGTGTTCTGGGTTAGCGAGTTCAGGGCGTCGTAGACGGTGGCGAAGCCTTCTCGTTCGATTTCGGCCGCCGTGATCACGGTAACCGGCGCAGGACCCTCAACTTCCGCGCGTTTGATACGTGAGCCGGTGACCGTCACCTTATCCAGGGTGGCGGTGGTTTCTTCAGACTCTTCCGTGGTCGAGCCGGCGTCCTGCGCGATAGCGCTTCCCGCAAATGGCACCACCAGAGCGGTGATCAATGCCGCGCTAAGGCGGCTGCGCTTGAGCGCACTCGGATTGCGAAGTGACATGTAGTAATCCCCTAACTGTCGAGAAGTGATGCGGTCCCGCTGGAAGTGTCCTTCGTCCCACCGCACGTAAACGTCCTGTCTTCCGAAAGTTAACATGTGATTAACAGTGAGGGCGGTAGCACATTCGCGTGTTACGAGGATTACATGTCTATAGTGTGATGAAAATCACAAAATTTACCCAAAACTGGGTTCGCGAGCCTCCTTTGCCCCTCTTGTTTGTTGCAATTGCAACAAAATCCGCAAAAAAAAAAGCCCGGCATCACGCCGGGCTTTTCCTACAGCTTCTGCTCAAGGATCAGTTGAACTTGTACTCCAGTTCGAGCGCTACTTCGCGCCCGATCGGGCTGAAGGCACGCCAGAAGTACGGATAACTGTTGAATCCGTCATCGCGCGGGTGGACCTTGTCAAACACGTTGTTGACGTAGAAGTTCACACCCAGCTTGTCGGTGACCTGCTTGCCCACGCTCATGTTGTAGATGATGTACGGGGCGATGCGTCCGGTTTCCTGCCAGTTCGGCAGGCTGCCGTAACGCAGGGCGAACACGGCTGCCTGCCAATCGTTCTTCTGCCAAGTCGCCGTGGCGCGGACGCGGCTGCGGAAGTCGAAGTTGGTCAGGTCATCGCGGTAATCAAGGATCGGATCACCCTTGAACTGCGAGGTGGTCTGTTCCAGCGTGTGCGAGTAACCCAACTGCAGGCGGAAATCGCCGAGGCGATCGGTGTCCAGACGGTAGTCCAGCGTGGCGTCGATGCCCTTGGTTCCGAGGAACGCACGGTTGATCGGGCCACGACGGATCTCGGTGATCTGGCCATCGTTCGGCGTACCCGGAGCGCTCAGACGGCTGACGCGCGACAGCATGTCGTTGCAGAACGCGGAGCCGGGAGCGCCGAGCGTGAACGGCTGGCGGTTCCGGGTCAGGCCCGTGACGCAGCCGGCCTCACCATCAAGGATGTAGGCCGAGGTGATGTCGGCGACCGCGTCCTCGAGTTCGATGTGGTAGTAGTCCGCGCTGACGGACAGTCCGTCCATGATGTCCCACACCACGCCGGCGGTCCAGGATTTGCCGGTCTCTTCGGTCAGGTCCGTCGTGCCCTGGCGGACACCGAACGAGGTGTAGTTGATCGTGGTGTCGCTGGTCGGGCACTGCGCTGCCGTGCGGCCGCTTTCCAGGCAGCGACGGGTATCAAAGATCGCACTGAACGAGCCACTGCGCTCGGCGAACACGAAGTGCATGTCAGGGGCACGGAAGCTGGTGGAGTAGGACGCGCGGAACAGCAGGCTGTCCAGCGGACGGAACTCCAAGCCGGCATTCCACGTCTTGGCATCGTCGACCGAAGTCACGTCGTCGTACTTGTCGTAACGACCAGCCACGCTCGCCTTCAACATCGAGAAGATCGGGACCGAGAACTCCACGCCCACTGCGTAACGATCACGATCACCGCCACCGCCCGTACCTGTCAGGTTGTAGGGACGATCAGTGCCGGTATAAGCCGGAAGGATGCGGGGATCCGCCGTCAGCGTGTACTCCTGCTGCGAGGCTTCAGCAACGGCTGCAAATCCCAGCGGGCCAGCCGGGAGCTCGAACAGGTCTCCGGTGATGGTGAACGACGCCTGGTTCACGTAGGACTCCGCGTCGGTCTTCACCCTCGTATTGAGCGCCGCGAACTGTTCTGGCGTGAGGGCCGAATAGTAACGCGATTGGTTTAGGCGATAAACCGGGTACGTCACGCCACCAACGACTCGGGTGCCCAGCTGGGGGCCCAGGAACCAGTCGTTGACGGAAGTGGAAAGCAGGCGCGGCCGGTCCACTTCCACGTTGTACTCGGCACGCGAAAGGGTCACGTCCCAGTCGAAGCGGTCTGCGATGGTGCCGCGAAGACCGAACGCCAGGTCGAAGGAAGTCTCTTCATTCTTGGCCAGCAGGTTTTCGATGCCGCCGGCCTCCTGGGGGGTGAAAACGCGCTGCGCGTCGACCAAAGCATTGAAACCTTCGTCGAACCAGAGGGCGCCGACGGTACGGCCACCCCAGAACTGGGTGCCGTTGCCGTACTTGGCCTTCGAGCTCCAGGCCTGCAAACTGCCCCACGCCTGCATGTCGTTCTCGAAGTCGTAGGTGCCGAAGACGTAGCCGGACAGATCGCTGTTGCCATTGCGGATGGTCTGATAGGCGACATCCTTGAACGAGCCGCAGGATTGTCCGAGATTGGTGATGACGCCCGTCGCGGTCGCCGAGCGGTAGTTCCAGCGTACCCACTCGTCACCGAGTTGCTCACATGCACCCGCCGGCGGAGCGAAGTACGAACCTGCCGTCGAGCCGGTGCGACGACGCACGCGCATGGTGCCGGTCGGCTGAATGCCGACGAAGTCCGGGGGCAGCGGGTTGTCGAGCGATGAGTCCATGAAGTCGCGTTGGTATGCATACATCGGCTCACGGGCGAAGTACTCCGCCGCATAAGTCACACTCCAGTTCTCGCCGGTCTTGCCGCCGATCCACTGCACGTTGCCTTCGTCGCCGCCACCACGAGTGGTGGTGCTTCCACGAACCTTCAGGATGTCGCCCTCGAAGTTGGTCTTCAGGATGACATTGACCACACCTGCCACGGCATCCGAACCATAAATCGCGGATGCACCACCCGCCAGAAGCTCAATGCGATCCACAGCGGCTGCGGGAATGTTGCCGAAGTTGGCGAAGTTGCTTTGGCCGTTGTAGGGCAGCGGGTAGTCGGCTGCCCGGCGACCGTTGATCAAGAGAAGTGTCCGACCCGGACCCAAGCCGCGCAGATTGATGACGCTCGCGTTCGGGGTGAAGCCGCCCTGGAAAATTTCGTTCTGGGTAGAGCCACTGGCCTGGGTAAGGGTGTTCAGGGCGTCGTACACCGTACTGAAGCCCTCTCGCTCGATCTGGGCCGAGGTGATGACGGTGACCGGGGAGGGACCTTCGATCTCGGTGCGCTTGATGCGTGATCCGGTGACGGTGACTTTGTCCAGCGTGGCGGTCGATCCCGCGGAGGACTGGGTGGTCTGGGCTTCCTGGTTGCCGTCCTGCGCCAACGCGGTGCCGGCGAAAGGCACGACGAGGGCAGCGATCAGTGCTGCGCTGAGACGGCTGCGCTTGGGCGCAAGTGTTTTGCCAACTGACATGTGGTGAATCCCCTAAACTTGTAAAAGTAATGCGGCCCCCAATGGGCGAATCCCTCGCCTTCACCGCACGCCCGCGTCCTGCATGGACGAAACTTAACATGGAATTAACTTGCGGACACCTATCACATCGATATGTTATTCCTGTTACGGAACCGTGATGGATTCGTCCATAACTGAACGGAGTGTGTTGTGGATCTGAGGTTGCTGCACGGGCTTGAGGCGGCCGGGCTGCCTGCTGGCTGGGCGCAACGAGCCCGGTGGACAGCCAATGAGGTCGACAAGGGTTCCTGGGAGCTATCGGTTGAAGCGGGCTTTCCCTTGGGTAGCCATCACGTTCACGTCGAGACGGCCGTTAGGGAGCTGCTCGCCCGCGAGGGGTTGACCCTGTTCAGGTTAATGGCGGGGCACCGCATCGCCTCCCACGCCGTCCAGGGCGCCTTGTCCCCCCACCCCCGCATCCGCAACGTCATTGCGGTCGGCTCGGGCAAGGGCGGGGTGGGGAAGTCGACCACCTCGGTGAACCTGGCGCTGGCGCTGGCGGCCGAGGGGGCGCGGGTCGGGATCCTGGACGCGGACGTCTATGGCCCCAGCGTGCCGGCCATGCTGGGCCTGTCGGGGCGGCCGGAGAGCCATGACAACAAGTCGATCGAGCCGATGCGGGCCTTTGGCGTGGAAGCCATGTCGATCGGCTTCCTGGTCGATCCGGACACGCCGATGATCTGGCGCGGGCCGATGGCGACCTCGGCGCTGATGCAGCTGTTCACCGACACGCTGTGGGGCGACCTTGACTATTTGCTGATCGATCTGCCGCCGGGCACCGGCGATATCCAGCTGACCCTGGCGCAGAAGATCCCGGTCGCGGGCGCGGTGATCGTCACCACGCCGCAGGACATCGCCACGCTGGATGCGAAGAAGGCGCTGAAGATGTTCGAGAAGGTCGAGGTGCCGGTGCTGGGCATCGTCGAGAATATGGCCGTGCACACCTGCTCCAACTGTGGGCATGTCGAGCACCTGTTCGGCCAGGGCGGCGGCGAGCGGATGGCGGCCCAGTACGGCGTGCCGCTGCTGGGATCGCTGCCGCTGGACATCGCCATCCGCGAGCAGGGGGATGCGGGGCAGCCGGTCGTGGTGGCCGCGCCCGATTCGCCCGTGGCGCAGGCCTACCGGCAGACAGCGCGGGTGATGGCGGCCACGCTGGCGCAGCGGCCGCGGGCGTCCGTGCCCATCACTTCGTCGCTGGTCTGACCAGCCAGTCGAAGACGGCGGGCCGGGACCCGCCCTACAATTCCCCGTCCGCCGTGCGCCGTGCGCGCGGCTTTTGCCCCACCAGACCAGGATTTGCATGAGCATCAAGAGCGACCGTTGGATCCGCCGCATGGCCGAGCAGCAGGGCATGATCGAGCCGTTCGAGCCGGGGCAGGTGAAGCAGGTCAACGGCCAGCGCATCGTCAGCTACGGCACGTCCAGCTACGGCTACGACGTGCGCTGCTCGCGCGAGTTCAAGGTGTTCACCAACATCAACTCCACCATCGTCGACCCCAAGCACTTCGACCCCAAGAGCTTCGTGGACATCGAGGCGGACGAATGCATCATTCCGCCGAACAGCTTCGCGCTGGCACGCACGGTGGAGTTCTTCCGCATCCCACGCGACACGCTGGTGGTCTGCCTGGGCAAGAGCACGTACGCGCGCTGCGGCATCATCGTCAACGTCACCCCGCTGGAGCCGGAATGGGAGGGTCACGTGACGCTGGAGTTCAGCAACACCACGCCACTGCCGGCGCGCATCTACGCCAACGAAGGCGTGGCGCAGATGCTGTTCTTCCAGTCCGATGCCGATGATGTCTGCGAGACCAGCTACAAGGATCGCGGCGGCAAGTACCAAGGCCAGACCGGCGTGACGCTGCCGCGGACCTGATCGCCGGTACGTCAGCAGCGAAAGGAGTCGCCATGCGGATGCCATCCCCGACAGAAGATCCTTATCGCAGTCCTGAAGCGGACCTTGCCCCTCCGCTTGAAGGTGCTGGGATCGACAACGCGGATCGCTGGTCGAGGTTGGCTGCTGTGCTGATCGACGGCGCGATCAGCATGGCGGTGATGTTCCCGCTGATGTACGTCGGCGGCGTCTGGGATGCGGCGCTCGAGGCGGGCAGGTCCAGCGCGTTCGGCGTCATGCCGCTGGGAACGACCTTGTTGTGGGCCGTCATCGGGCTGGCCTTGTTCGTGCTGATTCAAGGGTATCCCCTGCACACGAAGGGACAGACCTGGGGCAAGAAGGCCTTGTCCATCAAGGTGGTCGATATGCAGGGCGGCAAGCCTTCGTTCGCGACGCTTCTTTTCAAGCGTTATATCCCGACGGGCGTGATCGCCAACATCCCCTGCGTGGGGACACTTTATGTCCTTGTCGACTCGCTGATGATTTTCCGGCAGGACCAGCGTTGCCTGCATGACCTGATTGCAGGCACGCGCGTCGTCCGCACCAACTGATCGAGCGTGGTCGGGTCAGTGTTCCGCGCCGGCCGCCATCCGGATATCCGAAGGCGTCTTCAACGCCACCTGCGTAGCGAGCCGTAGTGCTGCGGTCACCGTCTCGACGGCGATGGACGGCGCGCCCGGATGCAACGCTGCCTGCGCGGGCGAGTAGGGGATGTGGATGAAGCCGGCCCGCACGCTGCGCCGCGCGCGCAAGGCGTGCATCAGGCCGTAGAACACGTGGTTGCAGACATACGTGCCTGCGGTCTGCGAGACCTCGGCGGGGAACCCGGCGGCATGCAAAGCCTCGCGCATGGCCTTGATCGGCAGGGTGGAGAAATAGGCCGCCGGGCCACCGTCGATCACCGGCAGGTCCACCGGCTGCTGTCCCGTGTTGTCGGGAATGCGCGCGTCATCGACATTGATCGCCACGCGCTCCAGCGACAGTTGCGCACGGCCCCCGGCCTGGCCGACGCAGATTACCAGCGCGGGCTGGATCTCCCGGAGAGAGCTGCGCAGCGTCTTCAGGGAATCGCCGAAGACAACGGGCAACTCGCGCGCCACCACCCGATGCCCGGCGATGCGCGTGCCATGCAGGGCAGACACGGCCTGCCAGCTGGGATTGACCCGCTCGCCACCAAAGGGCGCGAAGCCGGTCAGCAGCACGGTACGCGTCGTCGTCATCGAAAGCCTCGGCCAGGCAGGGTCAACGGAAGCACAGCCACGCCATCAGCAGGACGTTGGTGCCCATCAGCCACAGGCCGGTGGCGGCTTGCGCACGAATGACGCCGTACTGGTCGTCCAGTTCCAGCAGCACGGCCGGGACGATGTTGAAGTTAGCCGCCATCGGCGTAAGCAGCGTGCCGCAGTAGCCGGTCAGCATGCCGATGGCGCCGAGGCTGGCCGGATCGGCGCCGTGGCGCTGCACCAGCAACGGCAGGCCGATGCCGGCCATCATCACCGGGAACGCGGCGAACGCATTGCCCATGATGACGGTGAACACCACCATGCCCAGCGCGAACGCCAGCAGGCAGGCCATGCGGTTGTCGGCGGGGATCACCATCGACACCAGCGAGGCCACCGTTTCGCCCACGCCACTGGCGGCGAACACGCCGCCCAGCGTCGCCAGCACCAGCGGCAGCAGCGCCGCCCAGCCCATCGTGTCGAGCAGCCGGCGTCCTTCATCGGCGGCCCTCAGTGCGGGCTGCCGCGTCACGACGACCGCCGCCATCGCCGAGATCACGCAGGCCAGCGCCAGGCCGACCAGGGTCATGCCGGTCGCGGCGAACAGCGGCGTTCCGCCGATCACGAGATGCGGGCCGGCGAGCACGACGATGATGGTCAGCGCGGGAATCAGCAGGGCCGGCACGAACAGCCGATGGCCCAAGCGCAGTGCGGACGCCAGCCGTTCCGATTCCGGCGCCTCCTCCAGCGGTTCGCGGCGCATGCGCGTGGCCAGCAGCGCCAACAGCAGCACCGCGCCGCCGGCGAACTGCGCCGGCAGCGCATCGCCGGCCTTGCTTGCGCGCAGCACCGCATCGCCGCCCGCGAACAGCACGCCGATCAGGCTCCAGAAGGCGGCGTGCGCATACCGCCGCTGGCGCAGGTTGCGCCAGCCGGCATAGGCCAGGAAGGCCGCCAGCACCCAGTAGAAGTGCTCAATCGACAGCATCGGTCGGCTCCTCCGCGGCAGGTGCGGCACGGTCGAGTCGCCGCTGGAACAGCACGATGCGCACGGCATGGATGAGGAAGGCGGCGATCGCCGTCGGCAGCGCCCACAGCGCGATCTGCAGCGGTTCCAGCATGATGCCGTGCTGGGCATAGAAGCCCTGGATCAACAGCACCGCTCCGAATGCGAGGAACACGTCCTCACCGAAGAACCGTCCGATGTTGTCGGTCGCCGCGGCCATCGCATGCACGCGCTGCGCTTCCTCCCGCGCCAGCGCCCGGCGCGTCTTGCCTGCCGCCGATTCGGCCATCGGTGCCAGCAGCGGGCGCACGGTCTGCGCGTGGCCGGCGATGTCGATCAGGCCGACCATGCTCAGCCCCTGGCGCACCAGCAGGTAACCGGCCAGCAGGCGCGACAGGGTCAGTCCGCGCAGCCGCGCGATCCAGCGCAGCGCGTGTTCGCGCAGGCCGGCCCGTTCCAACAGGCCGATGGTCGGCAGTGTCAGCGCGAACATCAGCAGGGCGCGGTTGGACACGAAGCTCTCGCCCAGCAGCGCGAGCAGTTCGGGGATCGACTTGCCCGCAGCCAGGCCACTGACCAGGCCGGCGCTCACCACCACGATGACCGGGTTGAAGCGCAGCACGAAGCCCGCCACCACCACGGCGATGCCCAGCAACGGCCAATAACTCATGCGCGGCGCTCCATGGTGCGGATGGCGAATCCTGCGATTTCGATCGTGTCACGGAGACCGCGCGCGAATGCCGCGGCATCGGGCCGGTCGCCATGCAGGCAGATGCTGTCCGCACGCAGCGGCACCGATTCCCCGGTGCGCGCGACAACGCGGCCGGCCTCCAGCATCCGTGCCACCTGCGCGGCGGCGGTGGGCAGATCCTTGATGCTGGCATCGGCGTGGGCGCGCGGCGTCAGCGTGGCGTCGGCTTCGTAGCGACGCTCGGCGAAGGCTTCGTGCGCGACCTGCAGGCCCAGCCGTTCTCCCGCGGTGGTCAATGCGCTGCCCGACAGGCCGTACAGCACCAGGGCCGCATCGTGGTCGCGTACCGCGCGGGCGATGGCGTCGGCCAGTCCGCGGTCACGGGCCGCCTGGTTGTAGAGCGCGCCATGGGGCTTGACGTGGTGGAGGCGGGCGCCCGCCGCGCGGACGAAGCCATCCAGCGCGCCGATCTGGTACAGCGTCAGCGCGTACGCGTCTTCCGCCGTGATCGGATGGGCGACGCGGCCGAAGTTCTCCCGGTCCGCATGCGACGGATGCGCGCCGATCGCCACGCCGTGCGCGATGCACAGCGCGACGGTGCGCCGCATGGTCTCCGGCGAACCGGCGTGGAAACCGCAGGCGATGCTGGCCGAACTGATGTACGGCAGGATCGCGGCGTCGTCGCCGAACGCCTCGCCCAGGTCGCAATTGAAGTCGATGGTGCGCATGGTCGCGAGCCTACCTCAGGCCTGAAGGCGCTGCGCGATGGCCAGGCGCAGCCGTGCCAGGCGATGCGCGTGTTCGAGGGCCAACGCGTGGGCGTGCGCTGGCGTGACCGGCTCGAAGTGCACCGGTTCGCCGGGGCGCAGTTGCGCGGCGCGTCCGAGGTCGCAGGCGATCACGTGGCCCAGGCGCGGATAGCCCCCCACGGTTTGCGCGTCCGCCAGCAGCAGGATGGGTTGACCGTCCGGCGGCAACTGCAGCGTGCCGACGGCCACCGGTTCGGAAACCCCATCCGCCAGGTCCGCCGGCAGGCCCGTGCCCGCCAGTCGCAGACCCTGGCGATTGCTGTCGGGATGCGTGCGCCAGCCCTGCAGGGCCAGTGCCGGCGCTGCGGCGTGCGCGGAGGGCACATAGCGCAGGACGTGACGGTCCGCCGTCCACGGGTCGTCCAGGTCGATCCACCAGCCGGGAAACACGGGCTGTCTTGCGGCCGGTGCGAGGCTGCGGCGGGCACCGATCGGCAAGCGGTCGCCGGCACACAGGGCACGACCCGCCACGCCGCCGAATCCGCCGCGCAGGTCGGTGCTGCGGCTGCCCAGTACGACAGGCACATGGAGGCCGCCCGCCACGGCCAGCCACGTGCGCAGTCCCTCGCGCACGGCGCCCAGTTTCAGTTCCCCGGCCGGCAGGTCCAACGGGCGGCCCATCGGCAACGGGGTGTCGTTCCACCACGCCGGCATGGCCGCGCCGGTCAGGGCGATGCGGCAGGCGGTCGGCAGTCGCAGGCGCGGGCCCTGCAGCGTCATCTCCAGCCCGGCTTCGCCTTCGTCGTTGCCGACCAGCCGGTTCGCCATCGCCAGCCCGGCCGGTTCCATCGCCCCCGCACGTGCCACGCCCAGATGCCGCCAGCCGTGACGGCCCCTGTCCTGCACGGTCGTCTGCATGCCGGGCGCCAGCACCTGCCACGTGCTCAAGATGACACCGCCATGCGGTCGAAGGTCGCCTCATCGATGGGCACGAAGCGCACGCGATCCCCCGGTTGCAACAGCGAAGGCGGCGCGCGGCCCACATCGAACAGCACCTGCGGCGTGCGTCCCAGCACCTGCCAGCCGCCCGGACTTTCGCGCGGGTAGATGCCGGCCTGCGCACCGCCGATGGCGACCGACCCCGCCGGCACCCGCGTGCGTGGCGTCGCCAGGCGCGGCAGCGCCAGCGCGGGGTCCAGTCCCAGCAGATACGGGAAACCGGGCGCGAAGCCGATCATCGCCACGGTGTAGACCGGCGCGCTGTGGCGGGCGATCAGCGTGGCGGCATCCAGTCCCAGCGCGTGCGCCGCGCGGACGAGATCTTCGCCATGTTCGCCGCCGTAGCAGACCGGAATCTCGTGCAGGGCGCTGTCGCCAACGGGCCGCGTGGATCGGTTTGCAAGCAAGGCCTCGATCGCTCCGGCGACGGAGGCATGGTGATCGTGGTCGGGCAGGCAAGACGCGTCGAAGAACACCGCGAGGCTGGCATAGGCCGGCACCAGGTCGCGCAGCCACGGCGGCGACAAGTCGCGCAGCTGCGCCGCGAGCCGGTGTACCTCCGCGTTGACTCCGGCATCGATGCGGACGCCGAAGCGCACCAGCAGGGCATCGTCGCCGAGCGGTTCGAACTGCGGTGCGCTCATGCCAGGCGCTGGCGCCAGCGTTCGATTTCCGCTGCAAGCTGGTCGGGCGCATGGCGGACGGCGCTGCCGTGACCCCACACCGGTCCCGGCCATGCGGCATCGCCGTCATGACGACCCACCAGGTGCACATGCAACTGCCGCACGATGTTGCCGAGCGCGCCGATGTTGAGTTTCTCCACCCCGGGCTGCGCACGGATCAGCTGGCCGGCCTGGTTGATCTCCGCCAGCAGCAGGCGCTGCTGGCCGCCATCCAGGTCCAGCCATTCGCTGACACCGTTCACGCGCGGCACCAGCACCAGCCAGGGGTAGCGCGTGTCGTCCATCCGCCGCACCTGCGACAGCGGACCGTCGGCGATGAAGGTGCTGTCGGCGGCCAGCCGCGGGTCGAGCAGGAAATCGGTCATGCCAGGTTCCGGTGGAAGAAGTCGAGCGTGCGCCCGCGTGCCAGCCGCGCGCTGGACGGTTCGTAGTCCGCGCGCAGGTCGCAGTTGAAGCCGTGGCCGGCAGGGTAGGTGAAGACATCCATCTGCGGCAGCAGGTCGCGATGCTGCTGCACCAGCTTCAGCGGGATGGACGCATCGCGTTCGCCGAAATGGAACATCACCGGCGCCAGCGGCGTTTCGGTCAGGAACGGCGCATTGCGGGCGCCGTAGTAGCTGACCGAAGGCAGGCCCAGCCGCATCGCCGCCAGCAGCGCGACGGTGCCGCCCCAGCAGTAGCCCACGCAACCGACCTTGCCGGCGCCTGCAATCGCATCGGCCGCGCTGGCGGTGATGTCCACCGCCGCGTCCAGGCCCAGCCGGGTGATCAGGTCGCGCCCGAGCGCGAAGCCGGCATCGTCATAGCCCAGTTCCACGCGGGGTTCGATCGGGTCGAAGTAGGCCGGCGCCAGGGCGAGATAGCCGTCGATGGCGAAGCTCTCCGCCACGCTGCGGATGTGCGCGTTCACCCCGAAGATCTCCTGCACGATCACCAGCGCGCCCCGCGGCGCATCGGCGGGATCCGCGCGCCAGCCGCCGATGCGGCCTTGCGGCGTGTCGATCTGAGTCCAGCGGCCCATCGGCAGGATTCCGGTGAAGACGCCCGCCAGTGTATGCGCAGCGGGCCGTCCGGCTGAATGGCCCGGCCGGCGGCTCCTGGCCGGGGCGCTATAATCCGCGCCCCGTACACGCCGCCGCCGTACCGTCTCCATGTCCCTGCAGAACCCCAAAGTGGGCTTCGTCAGCCTCGGCTGCCCGAAGGCCCTGGTCGATTCCGAGCGCATCCTCACCCAGCTGCGCGTGGAGGGATACGACATCGTGCCGACCTACGACGCGGCCGACGTGGTGGTGGTGAACACCTGCGGCTTCATCGATTCGGCCGTGGCCGAGTCGCTGGATGCCATCGGCGAGGCGATGAACCAGAACGGCAAGGTCATCGTCACCGGCTGCCTGGGCAAGCGTCCGGAGCAGATCCGCGAGCAGTATCCGGACGTGCTGGCGATCAGTGGTCCGCAGGATTACCAGAGCGTGATGGAAGCGCTGCATGAGGCGTTGCCGCCGAAGCACGATCCGTTCGTGGACCTGGTGCCGGACTACGGCATCAAGCTGACGCCGCGGCACTACGCGTACCTGAAGATTTCCGAAGGCTGCAACCACCGCTGCAGCTTCTGCATCATCCCGTCGATGCGCGGCGATCTGGTCTCGCGCCCGGTCGACGACGTGCTGCGCGAGGCCGAGCGCCTGGTGCGCGGCGGCGTGAAGGAACTGCTGGTGGTCTCGCAGGACACCTCCGCCTACGGCGTGGACGTGAAGTACGCCGAGCGCGAGTGGCGCGGCAAGGCCTACCAGACGCGCATGAAGGCGCTGTGCGAAGGCCTGGGCGAACTCGACGCCTGGGTGCGCCTGCATTACGTGTACCCGTATCCGCACGTCGACGACGTAGTCCCGCTGATGGCCGAGAACAAGGTGCTGCCGTACCTGGACATCCCGTTCCAGCACGCCAGCCCGCGCATCCTCAAGCTGATGAAGCGCCCCGGTGCGGTGGACAAGACGCTGGAGCGGGTGAAGCGCTGGCGTTCGATCTGCCCCGACATCACCCTGCGCTCGACCTTCATCGTCGGTTTCCCCGGCGAGACCGACCAGGAATTCGAGGAACTGCTGCAGTTCCTCGATGAAGCGCAGCTCGACCGCGTCGGCGCGTTCGCCTATTCGCCGGTCGAAGGCGCGGCCGCCAACCGGCTGCCGGACCCGGTGCCGGAAGAGGTCAAGCAGGAACGCCTGGCGCGTTTCATGGAGAAACAGGCGGAAATTTCTGCTGCGCGCCTGGAAGCGAAGATCGGCACGGTGCAGCAGTGCCTGGTCGACCTGATCGAGGACGACATCGCCGTCGCACGCTCCAAAGCCGATGCGCCGGAGATCGACGGCCTGGTGCATATCCAGAACGGCGGCGAGCTGGGCCTGCATGTCGGCCAGTTCGTCGACGTCGAGATCACCGAGAGCGACGAGCACGACCTGATCGGCGATGCGGTGGTCAAGGCGAGTGCGTTGCCGGTGATCTGACGCGGGCATGTCTGTAGGAGCGACGTAAGTCGCGACCGCGCCCTATCCGCTGTTCGAGTGACCGGGAAGAGGCGCGGCACAGGGTGGCTTCTTTGGTGGTTCTGTCCGTACGGTCGCGACTTACGTCGCTCCCACACCGGTGCACCATCGCGTCAGTAGCCAACCTCAAGAATGACGAAGCCGGTCCTGCCGCTGGGCAGTTCCACCTCGAACTCGTCATCGATGCGCTTCTTCAGCAGTGCACGCGCCAGCGGCGAGTCGATGCTGATCCAGCCCCGTGTCGCATCGGTTTCGTCGGGGCCGACGATGCGGTAGCGCGAGACCTCGCCGCTGGCGAGGTTCTCCAGTTCGATCGTGGCGCCGAAGAACACGGCCTCCGGATCGCTGGGCGCGGTGTCGACGACGCGCAGCGCTTCCAGCCGCTTGCTCAGATAGCGCACGCGGCGGTCGATCTCGCCCAACTGCTTCTTGCGGTAGGTGTACTCCGCGTTCTCCGAGCGGTCGCCCTCCGCGGCCGCGGCGGCGAGTGCCTTCACCACCTCGGGGCGACGCACGCGCCACAGGTCGTCCAGCTCCGCCTTCAGGCGGTCGTGGCCTTCACGGGTGATCAGGGCGGTGCTTTTTTCGCCCGGCGGGCGCCAGCGCGACATCAGTCGGTGTCCGTGCGGGCAGGCACGCGCATGAGGACGGCCCGTTCGTAGCGCTCATCAGCCGCTTCGCAGCTGTTTCCATCCTGGCGGAGCGCTCTGCCGTCGTCGTCGATGCGGAACCCGTAGAGCTTCTCGGGATCCTGATCGATCGGGTGGCCGGCGGTGGGCTTCAGGATCAGGCAACTGTCGCCGATCTTGTCGACCCACCAGTGGCTGCGTAGCCGACGCTCGGTCCACGCCGGATCGGCAGGGCAGCTGAGCAGGAGCGAATAGTCGCGTTCGGCGTCCGTGCCGCTGCCGGCGTACCGCAAGGTCAGTTCGGCATGTAGGTACTCGCACGTCTGGCCAGTCAGCCGGGACTCGCGGATCGTGCCGCGATACTGGCCGGCCAGTTCAGCGTGCCGCCGGTCCGGCCAGGTGTGCGTGTCCGCTGGTTCACCAGCAATTGCGGTGGTCGCGGTAATCAGTGGGGCCAACAGCAGCGCATGTCGCATGGCAGCGCCGAGCGCACTCAACGCCGCCCGCCGAAGATGCTGCCCAGGATGCCGCGCACGATCTGGTTGCCCAGCTTGGTGCCGATGGTGCGCGTGGTCTGCTTGGCCATCGTCTCGATCATGCCCTGGCGGCGCTTGGTGCCGAACACGGCATCCTTCACCGTCTGGCCGAAGCCGCCGGCATCCGGATCGTCCTTCTCGGTCTTCGCGGCCGGTGCATTCGCGGTCTCCATCGCCGATTCGGCGCGCTTGGCCAGCATTTCGGCGGCGGATTCGCGATCGATGGCGGTGTCGTACTTAATGCCCACCGGACTGTTGTTGCGCACCTGCTGGCGCTCGGCCTCGCTGATCGCGCCCATCCGGCAGCGCGGCGGCGACACCAAAGTCTGCTGCACGGGCGAGGGAATGCCCTTGTCCTGCAGCGTGGACACCAGCGCCTCACCGGTGCCCAGCGTGGAAATGGTCTGCGCCACGTCCAGTTTCGGGTTCGGTACGAAGGTCTGCGCCGCGGTCTTCACCGCCTTCTGGTCGCGCGGCGTGAACGCGCGCAGGGCGTGCTGCACGCGGTTGCCCAGCTGGCCCAGGATGTTGTCGGGCACGTCGTCGGGGAACTGCGAACAGAAGTACACACCCACGCCCTTGGAGCGGATCAGGCGCACGACCTGCTCGATGCGCTGCTGCAGCGCCGGCGGCGCGTCGTCGAACAGCAGGTGCGCTTCGTCGAACACGAACACCAGCTTGGGCTTGTCCAGGTCGCCGACTTCCGGCAGCGTCTCGAACAGCTCCGACAGCAGCCACAGCAGGAAACTGGAATACAGGCGCGGCTTCAGGATCAGCTGGTCCGCCGCCAGGATGCCGATCACGCCGCGGCCGTCGGTGTTGGTGCGCATCAGGTCGGCCAGTTCCAGCGCCGGTTCGCCGAAGAACATCTCGCCGCCTTCCTGCTCCAGCCGCAGCAGCGCGCGCTGGATGGCACCCACCGACTGCGTGCTGACCAGGCCATAGCTGGTGGAAATGTCCTTGCGCTCGGCGGCGACCAGGCCGAGCAGGGCGCGCAGGTCTTCCAGGTCGAGCAGCAGCAGGCCACGGTCGTCGGCGAGCTTGAACACGATGTCCAGCACGCCGCTCTGGGTGTCGTTCAGTTCCAGGATGCGCGAGAGCAGGGTGGGCCCCATCTCGCTGACCGTGGTGCGGACCGGGTGGCCGAGCTTGCCGTACAAGTCCCAGAACACCACCGGGCTGGCGATGGGCGCGTAGTCGGCGATGCCGATGTCCTTCGCGCGCTGCATCACCCGCTCGCTGCCGTCACCGGCCACAGCCAGACCGGCCACGTCGCCTTTCACGTCGGCCATGAACACCGGCACGCCCATGCGCGAGAAGCCTTCGGCCAGCGTCATCAGCGTCACCGTCTTGCCGGTGCCGGTGGCGCCTGCCACCAGTCCGTGGCGATTGCCGAATTTCGGCAGCAGCGTGACCGGGATATCGTCCGTGACGCCCTTGCCCAGCAGGATCGGATCCATGTGCAACCTCGCGTGGTGATGGCGCGATTCTAGCGGCTGCAAACCGCCTCCGGGATAAAGACCTGCGACATCCGACCTTGCCCGCGGTGCGCGGCCGGGGCTACCCTCCCGGCTCACACTCCGGATGCATACCTGATGTCGTTTGCGGTTCCTGCCTGTCTGCGCCACTGGCCCGTTGCGGTCGCCCTTTCCCTCCTGCTGGTCTCGCCGGTGTCGCTGGCGCAACGCGTGTCCGCGAAAGACCGCGCCGCTGCCGACGCGCTGGAGCAGCGCATGGCCGCCGCCGAGAAGCGCTACCGCGACGGCCTGGTGCTGGTGGCCAACAGCGACCCGCGTGGGGCGACCGAGAGCGATGCCGCGCTGGAGGACATGGAGGACGTGCTGGCCGCCTGCGTGCAGCAACGCGGCTGCCAGGTGCCCACCCTGCTGGCGACCTACAAGCGCCTGCTCAAGGGCAACACCGATGCGCAGGGCGAAGATGGGGCCGGGGAGAGTGATGTCATCGACGCGCTGGACGATGGCACCGATCATGCCGTCCACAGCGGCGCCGCGATACCGGAGACCGCCCGCGCCGCGGCGCTGTTGAACGACCAGCGGCACGCGTTCGATCGCATGGTCGAATACAACCCGGCCATCCAGGCCGGTATCCGCCGCTGGCTTACCGACATGCGTCCGGCGCTGATCGACAGCTACGAGAACTACCAGAACATGCGCGCCGAGCTGTACCCGTCGTGGGAGCGCAGCGGCCTGCCGGAAGCGCTGCTGTTCGGCATCATGGCCAAGGAATCGAACGGGCGCGTGCATTCCACCTCGCGCGCCGGCGCCGCGGGGCCCATGCAGTTCATGTTCCACACCGGCGCACGCTTCGGCCTGGGACGCGATGCGAGCGGCTTCGATACCCGTTACGACCCGTACGCGTCGGGACAGGCGAGCGCCGCCTACATGAACGAGCGCATGCGCGGCCTCAACAACAACATCGAACTGGCGCTGGCCGCTTACAACGGCGGTGAAGGCCGCGCAGCACGCGTGTACCGCGAGAATCCGGGCCTGGGCTTCTGGGACGACGTGGTCTACAGCCAGTTCCCGGGCGAGACCCGCGACTACGTACCGATGGTGATCGCGGCGGCATGGCTGTTCCTGCACCCGCGCCAGTACGGGCTGGAGTTTCCCAAGGTCAACGCCCAGCCGACGGCGCTGAAGCTGGCGCGCGACGCGTCCATCTACGAACTGACCATCTGCCTGGGCAATGGCGGAACCCGCGAGGGCTACATGCGCACGCTGCGCAACCTCAACCCGCGCTACCAGCCGGAAGCATGGATCCCGGCCGGTACCACGCTCAAGGCGAATGCGCGCATCGCCAGCCTGTACGCGCGCCACTGCGTGAACGGGCCGCGCGCCGAACTGGCCCGCACGCTGGTGAGCGCCGATCCGACGGTCGCGATCCGGCGTGGATCGCGGGCCGGCAACGTCGCCGTCGGCGACGTGATGCCGGTGGCGGGTGTGCCGACCACGGTCGCGACGGGCGAACCCCAGCCTGCCGAGCCGAAGGCCAAACAGGCACGCGAGTACCGCGTGGCGAAGGGCGATACGCTAGGTCGCATCTCGCAGCGCTTCCAGTGCGACATGAAGAAGCTCGCGCAGGCCAACAGGCTGAAGGCGCCGGCGTACGCCGTGCGTCCGGGTCAGGAACTGAAGCTGGAGAGTTGCAGGAAGTAGCGTGCGCCATGCGCAGTACTGCTTGATGCAGACATCGCGCGGTCGTGCGCGGCGCGCGCTACGTTCGCGGGTGTCCAGGCTATCGATGCGGCAGTACTTGTCCGTGGGGCTTTCGCGTGGAACCGGAACAATGAGCCTTCGGCCGTAGCGTGCGCCATGCGCACGACATCGCGATGCCGGCAGGCTTGAGGTCGTGCGCATAGCGCACGCTACGGTTCGCCGTGTGTGTCGATTGCCAGATCTTGGGTGGCGCACCAGTCCGGCGGGTAGGTGCCGTCGCGGACATGTCGGGCGAAACTCGAATAAGGCCACGACACGGGTGCGTCCTTATGACCATGCCGGACGGGATTGAAGTGGATGTAGTCAACATGCCGGTGCAGGTCATCGCTGTCGCGGATGAGGTGTTCCCAATAGCGTCGTTGCCAGAGCCCGCTTTCGCGACGCGCGGCCATCGAGCAGGAGCGCGCCATCGGCGGCAGGTCAGCCAGTTGGGACGTCCTGCGTTTGATGATCGACCAGCGTCGCGGATAGTCCGTATCGCCCTCCGGCAGTGTCCAGATCACATGAAGGTGGTCCGGGAGGATCACCCAGGCCGGCATCGAGAACGGCAGCGTTGGCCGGACTTCGCGCATCGCCGTGCCGAAGGCCGAGATCACGCGCGGGTCGGTCAGCAGGGATCGCCGTCTTGCGGCGACGACGGTGAAGAACCAGGTCGCGCCTGGTGTGAATACGCGTCGGAAACTCGCCATCCTTGGCTGCCTTTCGGAGAGAACAGGCGGTCATGATGCGGTTCATGCGGCACCGGCGCCATTAACAATGCCTGCCGGATGGCGAGTATGGCGTTTGTGCACCCCTGCGCATCGCAGAGATGCATCGTGCGGTCGTGCGCATGGCGCACGCTACGGTTCTGAGGGAACGCCCCGCGTAGCGTGCGCTGCGCGCACGACCATGGGATGCCTGGAGGGCTTGTGCACGTGTGGTGGATCGTGCGGTCGTGCGCATGGCGCACGCTACCTATTGCAGCCGGGCGAGCGCCTGGCCCAGGCGGACCGGCGATTCCGCTTTCAGAGCAGGCGACAGCGTCGCCACACCCGGCGGCAGCAGCACGATCACTGTGGAGCCGTAGTTGAAGCGCGCCATCTCCGCGAACCGCTCCAGCGTGACGCCCTTGCCGCGATAGTCCTTGCGCGTGATCGCGCTGCCGTACGCAGGGATCTCCTCGCCGCTCCACACCGTCTCCACGCCGGAGACCAGCAGGGCGCCGACCATCACCGAGACCATCGGGCCGAAGTCGGTGTCGAAGTGGCAGACCAGGCGCTCGTTGCGGGCGAACAGGCGCGGCACGTTGGCTACTGCATCGGTGCCCACGCTGAAGAGTCGGCCGGGAACATGCACCGTCTCGCGCAGCGTGCCGGTCCACGGCATGTGCACGCGGTGGTAGTCGCGCGGCGACAGGTAGACGGTGGCGAACAGGCCGTTGCGGAACGGCTCCGCATCCGCCGCATCGCCCAGCAGTTCGGCGGCGGTGAACGACTGCCCCTTGGCCTGGAAGATGCGGCCGTCCTCGATGGGGCCGCACTGGCTGATATGGCCGTCGGCCGGCATCAGCAGAGCGCGCGGATCGGGATCGGCGACGCGCGCGCCAGGCTTCAGCGCGCGGGTGAAGAAGGCGTTGAAGCTGGGGTAGGCGCGCGGGTCGGGGTTGGCGGCTTCGCCCAGGTCGACATCGAACTTCTTCGTCACCGTGTCGATCAGCCAGCGGCTGGTGCCGGGCGAGGTGGAATACGCCAGCCGGCGCGCCAGCGACGACAGCAGGCGATGCGGCAGGACGTAGGTCAGCGAGGTCAGCAGGCTCATTTCGTCGATGCTTCGGTCAGTGCGCGCAGGTCGGCGGCGATCGCCTTGGGCTGGAACGGCGGGCGGATCAGGCCGGCCAGGCGGCCCTGCGGGTCGAGCACGCCGATCGCCGAGGAGTGGTCCATGCTGTAGTCGTTCGGGTTCTGCTCGAAGCCGTCGCCCGGCACCTTCATGAAAACGAAACCCAGCGACTTGGCGAAATTCTCCAGCGTGGGAACATCGGCCGTGGCCGCCATCGTGTCGGGATGGAAGGCGTGCGCATACTCGCCGATGCGGGTGGGCGTGTCGCGCTCCGGATCGACCGACACGAACAGCACGCGCGGGCGGGTGGAGTCGGGCAGGTCCTTCCACTGCGCCTGCGCCTGGGCCAGTTCGGCCAGCGTGGTCGGGCAGACGTCCGGACAGAAGGTGAAGCCCAGGAACACCAGCGTCCAGTGGCCTTTCAGCTCGCCGTCGGTGAGCTGGGTGCCGTCGGACTGGCGCAGCGAGAACGGTGGCAACGGCCGTGTCTGCGGGAACAGGGTGACGGTCTGGGTGGCCGGCCATTGCGTGGCGGGCGTGACCGGGCCGAAGAACTTCTGCGCGGCCAGCAGGCCCAGGCCGGCGGCGAGCGCCAGGACGAGGATGAGGCCGATCTTCTTGTTGAACATGCGCTGGGGATTCCCACGATGGAAGGGCGTGGCCGCGGGGCCAGGGGCCGCATGGGCGCGGCAGGAGGCGGCCATGATACCGGGGCAGCCCCTATAATCGGCGGCCTTCGCCGTTCCGGCGTCTCCACAAGCCTTGCCATGACCGCCGACGTCGCCGCCGAGCTGCACACCATCATCGACCTGATCCGCTACGGCGCCAGCCGTTTCAACGCGGCCGGCCTGATCTTCGGCCACAGTTACGACAACGCGCTGGACGAAGCCTCCCACCTGGTCCTGCACACGCTGCACCTGCCGCCGGACCTGGGGCCGGCCTACGGGCAGGCGCGCGTCACCGGGGCGGAGAAGGCGCAGGTGCTGGCGCTGGTCGAGCGCCGCGTCGACGAGCGCATCCCGGTCGCCTACCTGACCGGCGAGGCCTGGTTCGCCGGGCTGAGTTTCAAGAGCGATGCGCGTGCGCTGGTGCCGCGCTCGCCGATCGCCGAACTGATCGAAGCCGGCTTCGAGCCGTGGCTGGGCGGTCGCGAGGTCAACCGTGCGCTGGACCTGTGCACCGGTTCGGGCTGCATCGCCATCGCGATGGGTCACTACAACCCCGACTGGCAGGTCGACGGCGTGGACATCAGCGACGACGCGCTGGCGCTGTCGGCCGAGAACAAGGCGCGCCTGCTGGCCGACAACGTGCAATTCCTCAAGTCCGACCTGTTCGCCGGCCTGACCGGCAAGCATTACGACCTGATCGTCACCAATCCGCCCTACGTCACCAACGACGAGACCGACGCGTTGCCGAAGGAGTATTCCTTCGAGCCCGAGCTCGGCCTGCGCGCCGGCGACGACGGCCTGGACCTGGTGCTGAAGATCCTGCGCGACGCGCCGCTGCACCTGAGCCAGGACGGCCTGCTGATCTGCGAGGTCGGCGAGTCCGAGCGCGCGCTGGTCAAGCTGCTGCCGGACGTCGAGTTCGCCTGGATCGAGTTCAAGGTGGGGCAGATGGGCATCTTCGCCGTCGAATGCGCCGAGCTGATCCGCCACAACGCCCGCATCACCGAACTCGCCGCCGCCCGAAAATAAGGCGGCACGCACGATGCCGGCAGCGGTTGCGCCTGCAACCGTCGCGGCCGGCATTGGCGCACTGCACAATAGGGCGGCCGGCATGCGATGCTTCAACGCCCGGCACGGATGGTTCCACAGCGGAGCGGCGCTTGAGCAGCAACAGTTTCGGAAAACTCCTCACGGTCACCACGTTCGGCGAATCGCACGGGCCGGCCATCGGCTGCGTGGTCGACGGCTGCCCGCCGGGCCTGGAGATCGCGCCGGAGGACTTCCGCCACGACCTGGAGCGCCGCGCCACCGGCAAGTCGCGTCACACCTCCGCGCGCCGCGAAGCCGATGACGTCGAGATCCTCAGCGGCGTGTACGAAGGCCGCAGCACCGGCACGCCGATCGCGCTGCTGATCCGCAACACCGACCAGCGCAGCAAGGATTACACCGATATCGCGCGGCAGTTCCGTCCCGGCCACGCCGACTACACCTACTGGCAGAAGTACGGCATCCGCGACCCGCGCGGCGGGGGACGCTCGTCGGCGCGCGAAACCACGATGCGCGTGGCGGCCGGCGTGATCGCCAAGAAGTGGCTGCAGCAGCGTTTCGGCGTGACCCTGCGCGGCTATCTGTCGCAGCTCGGCCCGATCGTGCCGGACGGCTTCGACTGGAATGCGGTGGAAGACAACCCGTTCTTCTGGCCGCACGCCGCACAGGTGCCGGCGCTGGAAAGCTACATGGATGCGCTGCGCAAGTCGGGCGACTCCATCGGCGCACGCGTCAACGTGGTGGCCGATGGCGTGCCTGCCGGCTGGGGCGAGCCGATCTACGGCAAGCTCGATGGCGACCTGGCCGCGGCGCTGATGAGCATCAATGCGGTGAAGGGCGTGGAGATCGGCGACGGTTTCGCGGCCATCACCCAGAAGGGCACCGAGCACCGCGACCTGATGACGCCGGCCGGCTTCCTGTCCAACCATGCCGGCGGCATCCTCGGCGGCATTTCCACCGGCCAGCAGGTCACCGCGTCCATCGTGCTGAAGCCGACCTCCAGCCTGCGCCTGCCCGGCGCGACGGTGGACGTGGACGGCAACACCGTGGACGTCATCACCACCGGACGGCATGACCCCTGCGTCGGCATCCGCGCCACCCCCATCGCCGAGGCGATGATGGCGCTGGTGCTGATGGACCAGGCGTTGCGCCATCGCGCGCAGTGCGGCGACGTGGGCGAGGTGCCGCCCTACGTTCCCGGCAGCGTCGATGGCTGAGCCGCGCCCGCGCGTCTGGGTGTCGCAGCCGCTGTTCGACGACATCGTCGGACGGCTGGCCGCGCACTTCGACCTGCAGTCGACGGCAGACGTCACCGAACACACGCCCGAGGCCATCGCCGGCGCGCTGCGCGACTGCGCCGGTGCGCTGGTGACGCTGAACGAACGCATCGGCGCGCCGGAAATCGCCGGCGCCAAGCAGTTGCGTGCCATCGCCAACGTCGGCGTGGGCTACAACAATCTCGATATCGCCGCGCTGACCCAGGCCGGCATCATCGCCACCAACACGCCGGACGTGCTGACCGAGACCACGGCGGACTTCGGCTTCGCCCTGCTGATGGCCACCGCACGCCGCATCACCGAGGCCGAGCGCTGGCTGCGCGACGGGCAGTGGCAGCAGTGGTCGTTTGGCACGCTGCTCGGCGCCGACCTGCATGGCAGCACGCTGGGCATCGTCGGCATGGGCCGGATAGGGCAGGGCATCGCGCGGCGTGCGCGCGGTTTCGGCATGCGCGTGCTGTACCACAACCGCAGCCGGCTGCCGGAGACGGTCGAGCGCGCATGTGGCGCGGTATACGCCGGATTCGATGGCCTGCTCGCGCAGGCCGATCATGTGGTGCTGGTGCTGCCTTACTCGCCGCAGGTGCATCACCTGGTCGATGCGGCGGCGCTGGCGAAGATGAAGCCAACCGCCACGCTGGTGAACATCGCGCGTGGCGGCCTCGTCGATGAAGTGGCGCTGGCCGACGCGCTGGCGAACGGGCGACTGGCCGCCGCCGGCCTGGACGTCTACGAAGACGAACCGGCCGTGCGCCCGGAACTGCTGGCCCTGCGCAATGTGGTGCTGACGCCGCACATCGCCAGCGCCAGCCTCGCCACGCGCCGCGCGATGGTGTCGCTGGCGGTGGACAACCTGATCGCCGCCCTGGGCGCAGGCCCGCAGGCCGGCCATCCGCCGACGCCGGTCAATCCGGACGTGCTGTCCGCCACCACCAAAGCCACCATCGCCAAACGACAGGGAGCCTGAGGCACGCCCGCAGGTTCCCCGAGCACCGCCTTCTCCTGTCTGCTGTCTTCATTCCTTATTCCGCGAAAAAATCCTCCATGAGCAACCAGAACCGTACCATCAACGTCGCCGTCGTGGGCGCCACCGGCGCCGTCGGCGAAACCATGCTGTCCATCCTGGCCGAGCGGAACTTTCCGGTCGGCACGCTCGTCGCCCTGGCCTCCGAGCGCTCGGCCGGCAACAGCGTCGAGTTCAACGGCGAAAAGATCACCGTGCAGGACCTGGCCACGTTCGACCCGGCCGGCATCGACATCGCGCTGTTCTCCGCCGGCGGCGGCATCTCCAAGGAGTTCGCGCCGAAGTTCGCTGCCGCGGGCGCGGTGGTCATCGACAACTCCTCGGCCTTCCGCTACGACGCCGACGTGCCGCTGGTGGTCAGCGAGGTCAACCCGGAGCAGGTGCAGAACCGTCCGCGCGGCATCATCGCCAACCCGAACTGCTCGACCATGCAGATGCTGGTGGCGCTGGCGCCGATCCATCGCAAGTACGGCATCGAGCGCATCAACGTGGCGACCTACCAGTCGGTCTCCGGCGCCGGACGCTCGGCACTGGAGGAACTCGGCCGCCAGACCGGCGCGCTGCTCAACTTCCAGGACCCGGATCCGCAGCGCTTCCCGGTGCAGATCGCCTTCAACTTGATCCCGCAGATCGACGACTTCCTCGACAACGGCTTCACCAAGGAAGAGATGAAGCTGGTGTGGGAGACGCGCAAGATCCTCGGCGACGACAGCATCCAGGTGAACCCCACCGCCGTGCGCGTGCCGGTGTTCTACGGCCACTCCGAAGCCGTGGCCATCGAGACCCGCGACAAGATCACCGCCGCCGAAGCGCGCGCGTTGCTGGAAGCCGCGCCGGGCGTCGAAGTCGTGGATGACCGCGTGCCGGGTGGCTATCCCACGCCGGTGACCCACGCCTCCGGCACCGACCCCGTATATGTCGGCCGCATCCGCGAGGACATCTCGCACCCGCGTGGCCTCAACCTGTGGATCGTCTCCGACAACATCCGCAAGGGCGCCGCCCTCAACGCCGTGCAGGTGGCCGAGCTGGTGGCGAAAAACGGCTGAGCCGCTATAGTCGTGGCCGGGAAAACTTGGGGAAGGCCGTGAAACCGAAGCAAAGACCTCGGGCGGCAAGACTCCACCTGGCCGGCATGATCGGGCTGGGGCTGGCGTTGCTGAGCAATGCCGCCCTCGCGCTGGGCCTGGGGGAGATCAGGGTCAAATCGCAACCCGGCCAGCCGCTGCTGGCCGAGATCCCGGTCATTTCCAGCGAGCCGGGCGAACTGGAACAGCTGCGCGCGCGCCTGGCGTCGCCGGTGACGTTCGAGCGCGTCGGCCTGCCGCGACCGGAGGGCCTGGTCAACGAACTCGATTTCGCCATCGCGCTGGACGACGCCGGCCGCCCGGTGGTGCGCGTCACCAGCCGCACGCCGGTGGACGTGGCGGCGGTGAATTTCCTGATCGAGGTGGACTGGGGCCAGGGCCGGCTGGTGCGCGAATATTCGGCGCTGGTCAGTGCGCCGGGCACGCTGGCCGCCGCCGGACAGCCGGTGATCGATGCGCCGGCCGCGGCGCCGACCGACATCATCGAGCGGCCGGTCGAACCGGTCGCCACCACCACGCCCACCGAGCCGGACCCGGCGCCGGAGCCGACACCGCAGGCCACGCCGGAAGCGCCCGCGCGTCCGGCCCCGCCGCCAGCGCCGGCCGTGGCCGCGACGCCGGCGTCTTCCATCGCGCCCGGCGATACGCTGGCGCCGGTGCGCCGTGGCCAGTCGCTGTCGCAGATCGCCGCGCCGCTGGCGCGCGAGCAGGGCTACACGCTGGACCAGGCCATGGTGGCGCTGCTGCGGGCCAATCCCGAAGCCTTCATCAATGGCAACGTCAATCTGCTGAAGCAGGGCGCGGTGCTGCGCGTGCCGGAGTCGGCGGAGGCGCAGACCATCCTGGAAAGCGAGGCTGCCGCGCTGGTGCGCAGCCAGATCGCCGAATGGCGCCGCGCGCGGGCGCCGATCCCGCAGCCGGCCGCCGTGGTCGAACCGGCGATGGCT
Organism: Pseudoxanthomonas sp. LH2527; assembly: GCF_022539275.1. Classification (NCBI taxonomy): domain Bacteria; kingdom Pseudomonadati; phylum Pseudomonadota; class Gammaproteobacteria; order Lysobacterales; family Lysobacteraceae; genus Pseudoxanthomonas; species Pseudoxanthomonas sp. LH2527. The sequence goes on from NZ_JAKZBW010000014.1 coordinate 45,690, forward strand.
CCGGCGCAGGCCGCCACGCCATCGCGTGCGCCGCCGGTGGCGGATGCGCGCCTGGAAATCGCACCCGCGGCCACGAGCACGACGGGTTCTGGAACGCAGTCCGGCGTCAGCGCCGGCGGTGAGGGCGAGATGTTGGCGAACGAACAGTTGCAGCAGTCGAAGGAAGACCTGGCCGCGCGCGAGGCCGAGGTGCAGGAACTGCGCTCGCAGGTCGCGGACCTGGAAAAGCTCAAGGCGCAGCAGGAGAAGCTGCTGGCCATGAAGGACAGCGACCTGGCCGCCGCCCAGCAGCGGCTGGCGCAGGGCAATGGCAGCGACGGCAGCGTGCCGGTATGGGCGTGGGCGGGCTTCGGCCTGCTGTTCGTCGGCGCGCTGGCCTGGGGATTCGCGCAGCGCCGCCAGCGCGTGTCGCCGTCGCCGGTGCCGCGGAACCCCGTGTTCGATGGCGCATCGCCGGGCAGCCGGGCCGCCGAACTGGCCGCCGGCATGCCGGCGGCGCCGGCCGCCGCACCGGAACCGGTCTCCAGTCCGGTACTGGAGCCGGTCGTCATCGTCCCCGCCGCCGCACCGCCGCGGCCGGCCCGCAAGCCGACGCCAGCGCAGGGTCCCACCTGGCATGCCGGCGGCAGCGCACCGGTTGCCCCGGTGGCGACGGCCCCGGCACCGGCCGGTCGCGACCGCCTGGAACTGGCGGTGGCCTATCTCGACCTGGGCGATGTGGCGACCGCCCGCGACCTGTTGAACGAAGTCGCCGCCGGCAACGACGCCGTCGCCCGCGACGAAGCCCTGCAACTGCTGCGCGACATCGGCTGACAGGCACGGAGCGATGCAGTGACGCGCTATGCGCTGGGCGTCGAATACGACGGCAGCGGATTCCAGGGCTGGCAGCGGCTCAGCAAGTCCGGCACGCCGGACGACACCACTACGGTGCAGGCAGCACTCGAAGGCGCGCTGTCGTCGGTGGCCGATGCGCAGGTCGACACCATCTGCGCGGGCCGCACCGACGCCGGTGTGCACGCGCAATGCCAGGTCGTGCATTTCGACAGCGATGCCGCACGCACGCCGCGCAGCTGGCTGCTCGGTGCGACCGCGCGATTGCCGCCCGCCGTCTGCGTGCGCTGGTGCCAGCCTGTCTCGGACGATTTCAATGCGCGCTTCTCCGCGCGGGCACGCCGCTACCGCTACACGCTGGTGAACCGGATCGCACGCCCGGCGCTGGAACGGCATTACCTCAGCTGGGAGCGGCTGCCGCTGGACGCCGACGCCATGCATCGCGCCGCCCAGCACCTGTTGGGCGAGAACGACTTCAGCGCCTTCCGCACCGTGCATTGCCAGGCACCGCATGCGATGCGCAACCTGCATGCGATCTCCGTCACCCGGCAGGGCGAGCGCGTCATCGTGGAGGTGCAGGCGAACGCCTTCCTCCACCACATGGTCCGCAACATCGTCGGATCGCTGCTGCTGGTGGGTCGGGGCGAGCAGCCCGAGACCTGGATGGCCGAACTGCTGGCGGGGCGCGACCGTACCGTGGCCGGACCGACCGCGCCGCCGGACGGCCTGGTCTTCGTCAGTCCGCTGTATCCGGCCGAGTGGAACCTGCCGTCGGAAGTCACCCTGCCGGCCGCCACCGGCTGAGGGTCGCCGGGTTACCCTTCCGCCATGCATACGCGCATCAAGTTCTGTGGCCTGACCCGTGCCGAGGATGTCCGCCTGGCGGTGGAACTGGGCGTCGATTACCTCGGCCTGGTCTTCGCGCCGCACAGTCCGCGCCGGCTGCTGCTCGGGCAGGCGCGCATGCTGCGCGACCTGGTGCCGGAGGAGATCGCCGTGGTCGCGCTGGTGATGGACAACCCGCGCAGCGATATCGAGCACATCGTCGAGTCGCTGCAGCCGGATCTGCTGCAGTTCCACGGTGGCGAGGACGACGCCCTGGCCACGTCCTTCGGCCGCCCGTACTGGAAGGCGATCGCCATGGGCGGGCAGGACGAGAGCGTGTTCGCCCACCTGTCGGCCTATCCCGGCGCGAGCGGCTTCCTGTTCGACGGCCATGCGGCGGGCGAGCAGGGGGGCAGCGGGCAGCGCTTCGACTGGCGGCGCATGCCGACCTCCACCGACAGGCCGTTCCTGCTGGCGGGCGGGCTGTCGCCGGCGAATGTCGGCCTTGCCTTGCGCACGGCGCGGCCGTGGGGCGTGGATGTCTCCAGCGGCATCGAGGCCGGTCCCGGCATCAAGGACGCGGAGAAGATGCGGCGCTTCGTCGATGCGGTGCGCGAGGCGGACGTCCGCGCCTGAGTCAGGCCAGCGTGGTGCGCAGCCAGGCCGCCAGTGCGGCGATGCGCGGGTCCTGGTTGCCGCGCACGGCGCAGAGCGCCCATTCGCCGCCGGTGTCGACGAAACCCCACGGCGCCAGCAAACGTCCACTGTCCAGGTCGGCCTGCACCAGTTCCTGCGGGGCGATGGCCACGCCCAGCCCGGCGACGGCGGCTTCCAGCAGATAGGTCAGGTGGTCGAAGGTGGCGCCGGTCCGCAGGGTGCCGGCATCCAGTCCCTGCGCGGCGAACCAGCGCGGCCACGCCTGCGGTCGCGATGTCGTATGCAGCACGGCTTCGCCCGCGAGTGCGCGGGCCGGCGCGTCCTGCAGTCGCGCGGCGTGCGCGTAGCGCGGACTGAGCACCGGACCGATCCGTTCCGGGGCCAGCGTGTGCACCTCCCAGCCGACCGGCCACGGCGCCTCGCCCAGCAGCAGGGCGGCGTCCAACCCGGTCAGGGCGGCGTCGAAGCCGCTTTCCTGCGCCGAGAGGTGCAGCTTCAGCTGGGGCAGGTCGGTGGCCAGCGGCGCCAGCCGGGGAATCACCCAGCGCGCCAGCAGGCTGCCGGGGCAGCCCAGCACGAGGGCCGACGGGTGCCGCTCGCGCTGCAGCGCCGCCCAGCCCGACTGCAGGGTGGAAAACGCATCGCCGGCCACATCGCGCAGGCGCACGCCGTCGGCGGTGAGCGCCAGCCCGCGGCCTTCACGGACGAACAGGGGGCGGCCGAGGGCGTCTTCCAGGCTGCGCACGTGCCGGCTGACCGCGCCGTGGGTGACGTGCAGCTCGGCAGCGGCACGGCTGACACTACCCAGGCGGGCCGCCGCCTCGAAGGCACGCAGGGCGTTGAGCGGGGGCAGGGGGCGCGACATGCCGTCAGTTTAAGTCACGGATCAGTGAGATTTCATTGATTTAACGAAGACAACCTGTGCGCTAGAGTGACGGCTCGTTCCCGCAACCCGATGCCCATGACCGCGCCCGCCGACTATCACGCCTACCCCGACGCCCGCGGCCATTTCGGCCAGCACGGCGGCCGCTTCGTCGCCGAGACCCTGATCGGGCCGCTGCAGGAATTGGCCACGGCCTACGACACCGCCCGGGTCGATCCGGCCTTCATCGCCGCCTTCGACAAGGACCTCAAGCACTACGTCGGCCGGCCCAGCCCGATCTACCACGCCGAGCGGCTGAGCCGTGAGGTCGGCGGCGCGCAGATCCTGCTCAAGCGCGAGGACCTGAACCACACCGGTGCGCACAAGATCAACAACACCATCGGCCAGGCGCTGCTGGCCAGCCGGATGGGCAAGAAGCGGATCATCGCCGAGACCGGCGCCGGCCAGCACGGCGTGGCCAGCGCCACCGTTGCCACCCGGCTGGGGCTGGAGTGCGTGGTGTACATGGGCGCCACCGACATTGAGCGGCAGAAGATCAACGTCTACCGCATGAAGCTGCTCGGCGCGACGGTGGTACCGGTCACCAGCGGCTCGGCCACGCTGAAGGACGCCCTGAACGAAGCCATGCGCGACTGGGTGACCAACGTGCACGACACCTTCTACATCATCGGCACGGTTGCCGGCCCCGACCCGTATCCGCGCATGGTCCGCGACTTCAATGCCGTGGTCGGCCGCGAGGCGAGGGCGCAGATGCTGGCCGACTACGGCCGCCTGCCGGATGCGATCACCGCCTGCGTCGGTGGCGGCAGCAACGCGATCGGCCTGTTCCACGCCTTCCTCAACGATCCCGGCGTGCGCATCGTCGGCGCCGAGGCGGCGGGCGACGGCATCGAGACCGGTCGCCATGCCTCGTCGCTGTCGGCTGGCCGCATCGGCGTGCTGCACGGCAACCGCACCTACGTCATCTGCGACGACGACGGGCAGATCATCGAAACGCATTCCATCTCCGCTGGTCTGGATTACCCGGGCGTCGGGCCGGAGCACGCCTTCCTGAAGGACAGCGGTCGTGCCGAGTACGTCGGCGTGACCGACGAGGAAGCACTGGCGGCGTTCCACCGCCTGACGCGCACCGAGGGCATCCTGCCGGCGCTGGAATCCAGCCACGCCGTCGCCCAGGCGATCAAGCTGGCGCGCGAGCTGCCGAAGGACCAGCTGGTGCTGTGCAACCTGTCCGGCCGCGGCGACAAGGACGTGCATACCATCGCGGCGCGGGAAGGCATTTCGCTGTGACGCTTTGCTGCCTCCCTTTCAGGGGGAGGGTCGGGGAGGGGATGGTGTCCCTTTCCGTGACCGGGAGGGTTGATCCTCCAACACCATCCCCACCCAACCCTCCCCTTGAAGGGGAGGGCTCAAGAGCTCGATCTCCTGGAAGTTTCCGATGAGTCGTTTCGAACAGAAATTCGCTGAACTGAAGTCCGCAGGCCGCAAGGCGCTGGTGCCGTTCATCACCGCCGGCGATCCGTCGCTGGAATCCACCGTGCCGGTGATGCATGCGCTGGTCGCCGCCGGGGCGGACGTCATCGAGCTGGGCGTGCCGTTCTCCGATCCGATGGCCGATGGCCCCGTCATCCAGCGCAGTTCGGAGCGCGCCCTGGCGCGGGGTGCCGGCCTGCGCTACGTGCTGGAGGCGGTCGAGGTGTTCCGCCAGCAGGACGACGGCACGCCGATCGTGTTGATGGGCTACCTGAACCCGGTGGAGATCCACGGCGCCGAGCGCTTCGTCCGCGAGGCGGTCGCCGCCGGCGTGGACGGCGTGCTGCTGGTCGACCTGCCGCCCGAGGAAGCCGAACAGACGCGCGCGGTCTTCAACCGCGAAGGACTGGCCCTGATCGCGCTGGCCTCGCCGACCACGTCGCCCGAGCGCCTGCGGATGCTGTGCGAAACCGCGCAGGGCTACCTGTACTACGTCAGCTTCGCCGGCGTGACCGGCGCGTCCGACCGGCTGGATACCGCCGCGGCGGGCGAACGGCTCAAGCAGTTGCGGGCGAACTCGCGCGTGCCCGTGGTGGCAGGCTTCGGCATCAAGGATGCCGCCAGCGCGGCCGCGATGGCGACCGATGCCGATGGCGTGGTGGTCGGCAGCGCGCTGGTGGCGGCACTGGCCGACGCCGGCGGCGATGCCCCGGCGCACGCATCGGCCTTCCTGGCGCCGCTGCGGGCGGCACTGGACGGCTGAACCACCGTACGGCTGTGCATGGACGACTGAGCTAAACTGCCGCGCTAATCCATGAGGCCCCGCCAGGGGCAGGCAGCAAGACCACGCATGAGCTGGCTCAGCAAACTGATGCCGTCGGGCATCCGCACCGAGGGCAACGCGGGCAAGAGCAAACGCAGCGTCCCCGAGGGCCTGTGGGAAAAATGCGACCGCTGCGGCGCGGTGCTGTACCGGCCGGAGCTTGAGGAAAACCTGGAGGTCTGCCCGAAGTGCAGCTTCCACATGCCGATCCGCGCGCGCGCGCGCCTGGCGGCGCTGTTCGACCCGGGCAGCACCCGCGAGATCGGCGCGGCGCTCGGCCCGACCGACGTGCTGAAGTTCAAGGACCAGAAGAAGTACGCCGACCGCATCAAGGCCGCGCAGAAGAGCACCGGCGAACGCGATGCGCTGATCACGCTGCAGGGCACGCTGAAGGGCCGCGACCTGGTCGCCAGCTCCTTCGATTTCGCCTACATGGGCGGCTCGATGGGCTCGGTGGTGGGCGAGCGCTTCTCGCTTGGCGCCGAGAAGGCGCTGGAGATCGGTTCGCCGTTCGTGTGCTTCTCCGCCAGCGGCGGTGCGCGCATGCAGGAAAGCCTGTTCTCGCTGATGCAGATGGCCAAGACCTCGGCCGCGCTCGGTCGCCTGCGCGAGGCCGGCCTGCCGTACATCTCGGTGATGACGCATCCCACCACCGGCGGCGTCTCGGCCAGCTTCGCGATGCTGGGCGACATCAACCTGGCCGAGCCGGAAGCGCTGATCGGTTTCGCCGGCCCGCGGGTGATCGAGCAGACCGTGCGCGAGACGCTGCCGGAAGGCTTCCAGCGCTCGGAGTTCCTGGTGGCCCATGGCGCCATCGACCAGATCTGCGACCGCCGCGAACTGCGTGACCGGCTGGCCGACCTGCTGGCGTTGATGATGCGACAGCCGAAGCCGCAGGACAGCGAACTGGTGAGCGCATGAGTCGCAAGTACTTTGGTACCGACGGCATCCGCGGTCGCGTTGGCGCCGGCCCGATTTCGGCCGACTTCGTGCTGCGGCTGGGCAACGCGCTGGGTCGCGTGCTGTGCGAAAAGGCCGGTGATGCCAGGCCGGTGGTGGTGATCGGCAAGGACACGCGCATTTCCGGCTACATGTTCGAGGCCGCGCTGGAAGCCGGCCTGGTCGCCGCCGGCGCCGACGTGCAGCTGATGGGGCCGATGCCGACGCCGGCCGTGGCCTTCCTGACCCGCACGCTGGGCGCCGACGCCGGCATCGTGATCAGTGCCTCGCACAACCCGCACTACGACAACGGCATCAAGTTCTTCTCCGCCGAAGGCGAAAAGCTGGACGACGCCACCGAGGCAGCCATCGAAGCCGCGCTGGATGCACCGTTCTTCACCGCCGAGTCCGAAAAGCTCGGCAAGGCGATCCGCACGCGCGACGCGGTGGGCCGCTACATGGAATTCTGCAAGGCCAGCGTGCCGCGCCGCTTCGACCTCAAGGGGCTGAAGCTGGTGCTGGACTGCGCCCACGGCGCGACGTACCACATCGCACCGCTGCTGTTCCGCGAACTGGGTGCCGAGGTGATCACCATCGGTGTGGAGCCGAACGGCATCAACATCAACGATGGCGTGGGTTCCATGCACATCGACAGCCTGGCCGCGAAGGTCCGCGAAACCGGCGCGCACCTGGGCATCGCCTTCGATGGCGACGGCGACCGCGTGCTGATGGCGGACGGGCAGGGCACGCCGGTGGACGGCGACGAGCTGATCTATCTGCTCGCCCGCGACTGGCAGGCGAGCGGGCGGCTGCGCGGCCCGGTGGTCGGCACGCTGATGACCAACTACGGCCTGGAGCGCGCGCTGGGCAAGCTCGAGATCCCGTTCGTCCGCACCAAGGTCGGCGACCGCTACGTGCACCAGGCGCTGGTGGAAGGCAATGCGGTGCTCGGCGGCGAAGCCTCCGGCCACCTGCTGTGCCTGGACCGCACGACCACCGGCGACGCCATCATCGCGGCGCTGCAGGTGCTGGAGGCGCTGAAGCGCCGCAAGCTGTCGCTGCGTGAAGCGCTGGACGGCCTGACCATGCTGCCGCAGAAGACCATCAACGTGAAGCTGGCCAACGGCGCCAGGCCGACCGAAGCGGCCAGCGTGCAGGCCGCGCTGGTGCAGGCGCAGGCCGCGGTGTCCGGGCGCGGTCGCGCGTTCCTGCGACCGTCCGGTACCGAGCCGGTGGTGCGCGTGACCGTCGAAGCCGACGACGACGCGCTGGTGAAGGACACGCTGGAAACGCTGGCCGAGGCCGTGCGCGCCGCTGCCGCAGCGTGACCCGTATCGATGAATGTCCGGCGCGGTGACGGTGCCATCACCTCCCGCGCCTTTCCCCCTGTTGGAGCTGATCGCATGAGTGCCCGTATCCCCACGCTGGACATCACCCGTTTCGATACCGACCGCGAGGCCTTCGTGGCCGAACTCGGCGCGGCCTATCGCGAATGGGGTTTCGCCGGCATCCGCAACCACGGCATCCCGCAGGCGCAGATCGATGCGGCGTACGGCGTCTTCAAGCATTTCTTCGCGCTGCCCGACGAGGTGAAGCAGCAATACCACGTGCCCGGCAGTGGCGGTGCGCGCGGCTATACGCCGTTCGGCGTGGAAACCGCCAAGGACTCCAAGCACTTCGACCTGAAGGAGTTCTGGCACATCGGTCGCGAGATCGCGGACGACTCGAAGTACCGCGACGTGATGCCGCCGAATCTGTGGCCGGACGAAGTGCCGGGCTTCCGTGAGCACGGCTATGGCCTCTACCAGGCGCTGGACCAGCTCGGCTCGCGCGTACTGTCGGCGCTGGCGCTGCACATCGGTCTGCCGGAAACCTATTTCGCCGACAAGACCGATTCCGGCAACTCGATCCTGCGCCCGATCCACTATCCGCCGATCACCGCCGACGACATCCCCAACGTGCGCGCCGGTGCGCACGAGGACATCAACCTGATCACACTGCTGGTCGGTGCCAGCGCCGCGGGTCTGGAAGTGAAGTCGAAGCAGGGCGAGTGGGTGCCGTTCACGTCCGACGCCGACACCATCGTGGTCAACATCGGCGACATGCTGCAGCGCCTGACCAACCACGTGTACCCGTCCACCACCCATCGCGTGACCAACCCGCCGGGCGAACAGGCGCGCCAGCCGCGCTACTCGGTGCCGTTCTTCCTGCACCCGAACCCGGACTTCCTGATCGACGTGCTGCCGTCCACGGTCACGCCCGACAACCCCAAGCGCTATGCCGAACCGATCACGGCCCAGGGTTATCTGGAAGAGCGGCTGCGCGAGATCAAGCTGAAATAGCCGGGATTCGGGATCCGGGATTGGGGATTCGCAAGAGCAGGGGCCGAAGGCCTACGTGCCCGTGCTTTTGCCTTTGCTTTCACGAATCCCGAATCCCGAATCCCGAATCACCAATCCCGTCGCGACGCGTACGGCCGCTACAACGGCCGTACGCGTCGCGAATTCTTCGCCATCAACCCCATGGCCACGCGATGCGGCAGCAGTTTCACGATGCTGTGCAGCAGGCGATAACGCCAGCCGGGTACGACCAGCACCGCGCCGCGTTCGTTGCCCTCGATGCCGGCGCGTGCCACGTCCGCGGCCTGCAGCCACATCGTCGGCGAGACCCGCATCCGCGAACGGGTGCCGGTGACGTCGTGGAACTCGGAGTAGGTGAATCCCGGGCATAGCGCGGTGGCATGCACGCCGCGGTCGGCGTTTTCCAGCGCCATCGCCTCGCTGAACTTGACCAGGAAGCTCTTCACCGGCGCATACAGTGTCTGCCCTTCGGCGGCCGGCATCAGCGCGGCGAACGAGGCGACGTTGAGGATCCGGCCCTGTCCGGATGCGCGCAGGGTGGGCAGCAGGCGCCACGTCAGTTCGGACACGGCCGTCACCATCACCTGCAGGAACGCGGCATGCGCGGTCCAGTCGTTGCTGCGGTAGCGTCCCGGCATGCCGTAGCCGGCATTGTTGACGAGGATGCGGATCTGCACGCCACGCCGTTCCAGTTCGGCCACCAGCGCTGCGGGCGCGGCCGGATCGGCCAGGTCCGCGGTCACGATTTCCACCGGCACCTGCGCGCGCAGTTCCGTCGCCAGTGCCTCAAGGCGATCCCGTCGGCGCGCGGTGAGCACCAGCGGCACGCCGCGCTGCGCGTACTCGCGGGCGATCTGCTCGCCGATGCCGCTGGAGGCGCCGGTGACCAGGGCATGGCCGGAGGGAACAGCGGGGGAGGTATCGGGCATGGCAGAGCCTGGGCACGGGGTGGATTGCCGGCACGATAGCGCGGCCGGTAGGTGCGCCGTCCAACATCGGCTAGACTGCGCGGCCCCGGACTGGACAGGAATTGGTCTTATGCGTCGCAAGCTCGTGGCCGGCAACTGGAAGCTCCATGGCACCCGTGGTTTCGCGACCGCGCTGATGGACGAACTGGTCGCGGGCCTGCCGCTGGACGGCGTGGACCTGCTGATCCTGCCCCCGCTGCCCTACCTGGGCGAACTGATCGAGGACTACGGCGACCGTGGCGTGGCCTTCGGCGCGCAGGACGTCAGCAGCAACGAGAAGGGCGCCTACACCGGCGAAGTCTGCGCGGCGATGCTCGTGGACGTGGGCGCGCGCTACGGCCTGGTCGGGCACTCCGAGCGCCGCCAGTACCACAATGAAAGCAGCGAATTCGTGGCGAAAAAGTTCCTGGCCGCCAAGCACGCCGGCCTCATCCCCGTGCTGTGCGTGGGCGAAACCGAGCAGCAGCGCAAGGACGGCCAGACCGAGTTCCGCATCCAGAAGCAGCTCGACGCCGTGTTCGACCTGGCGGGCCCGAAGGCGTTCGAGGGCGCGGTCATCGCCTACGAGCCGGTCTGGGCCATCGGCACCGGCCTGACCGCCACGCCGGCCCAGGCGCAGGCGGTGCACGCGTTCATTCGTGGCGAAGTCGCCGCGCGCGATGCTAGAATCGCCGGCTCGCTGCCCCTCCTGTATGGCGGCAGCGTGAAGCCCGACAACGCCGCGGAACTGTTCTCGCAGCCCGATGTCGATGGAGGGCTGGTGGGCGGCGCTTCCCTGGTCGCCCGGGATTTCCTGGCCATCGCGCAGGCGGCGGCCGGTCGGGGGTGACCCCCGGCACGACCGGTCCATCGGGGCCGGGCGACTCAACCGGTTGAGACTGATTCCAAATGTGGATGTTGATCCTGAATGTGGTGTACGTGCTGGTGGCCATCGCCATCATCGCGTTGGTGCTGATGCAGCGCGGTTCGGGCGCCCAGGCGGGCTCCGGCTTCGGTGGCGGCGCATCCGGCACGGTGTTCGGCGCGCGCGGTGCGTCCAACTTCCTGTCCAAGAGCACCAAGTGGCTGGCCATCGCGTTCTTCGGCATCAGCCTGTTCATGGCGTGGTACGCGACGCACAGTGCGCGCCCGACCACCGAGCAGAACTTGGGCGTGATGTCGCAGCTGCCGGCGGCGCCGGCCGCACCGGCGGGCGAACTGCCCAAGCCGTCGACCGTGCCGAGTTCGCCGATCCAGCCGGCACCGGCTGCGCCGGCCGGCACGGTCCCGGCGGCACCGCAGGAAACGGCGCCGGCAACGGAAACACCGCCGGTGACGCCGCCGCAGGGCGGCTGAGGCCGGCTACAATGGCGGCGCGCGCAACGCGTCGCACAGGTTTCAATGCCCAGGTGGCGGAATTGGTAGACGCACTACCTTGAGGTGGTAGCGGCGAAAGTCGTAGGGGTTCGAGTCCCCTCTTGGGCACCAACAAGGCGGGTCGGCGGCAACGTCGTCCCGCATCGAAAGAACCCGCCTTCCGGCGGGTTTTTTCTTTTGCCGATGGCGGCGACAAGCGCCGGTAATCGTTTACTAGAGAGTTCACAAACCGTTACAATCCCGCCGATTCATCGGGCGCCCGGTACGTGTTGCGGAAGGGCTCCCGCAGAAGGTGGGCCCGATGGTTGCATCGACGGGCCGTCCGCGGCGCAGGCCTCGGGCGGGCGCTGCGAGCCCCCATTCATGCCGTGCCGTGTCGTGCGCGCCGGCGGATAGGACAAGACGAGACAAGCGAGTGCTGGCCAATTACCTGCCCACCCTGTTGTTCCTGATCGTCGCCACCGGCATCGGCATCGCGCTGATGGTCGCCGGTCGCTTCCTCGGTCCGCGTCGTCCCGACGCCCAGAAGCTGTCCCCGTACGAGTGCGGCTTCGAGGCCTTCGAGGACGCGCGCATGAAGTTCGACGTGCGCTATTACCTGATCGCCATCCAGTTCATCGTGTTCGATCTGGAAATCATCTTCATCGTTCCGTGGACGCTGGTGTTCCAGGAGCTGGGTCCGCGTGCGCTGGTCACGATGGGCCTGTTCGTGGGCATGCTCTTCCTCGGCTTTATTTACGTTTGGAAGAAGGGAGCGCTCGAATGGGAGTGATCCAGACCGTCGACCGTCTGATGAACAACCCGATCCCGGAAGGGCGGGTGGACGACATCCTGCGCCCCGAAGGCGACAACCCGCTGCTGGAAAAGGGCTACGTCACCACCAGCGTGGATGCGCTGATGAACTGGGCGCGCACCGGCTCGATGTGGCCGATGACGTTCGGCCTGGCCTGCTGTGCGGTGGAAATGATGCACGCCGGTACCTCGCGCCTGGACCTGGACCGTTACGGCGTGGTGTTCCGCCCGTCGCCGCGCCAGTCCGACGTAATGATTGTGGCCGGCACGCTGGTCAACAAGATGGCGCCCGCGCTGCGCAAGGTCTACGACCAGATGCCCGAGCCGAAGTGGGTCATCTCGATGGGCAGCTGCGCCAATGGCGGCGGTTACTACCACTACTCGTACTCCGTCGTGCGCGGCTGCGACCGCGTGGTGCCGGTGGACGTGTACGTGCCCGGTTGTCCGCCCACGGCCGAGGCCCTGGTGTACGGCATCCTGCAGTTGCAGAAGAAGATCTGGCGTACGCAGACCATCGCGCGCTGATTCCTGTTGTTCCCCGACATCCCCCTTCAGAGCACGCCACGCCCCATGGCAGAGCAAGCTGCAAACTTCACCGACCAGCTGCGCGCCCGCTTCGCGGACGCCACGGTCAGCGTGGCCGAGCCGCGCGGCGAAATCACCCTGGAAGTGCCTTCGGCGTCCTGGCATGCGGTCTGCCTGGCGCTGCGCGACGAGTTCGGCTTCGAGCAGGCCGTCGATGTCAGCGGCGTGGACTACCTGGGCTATGGCAGCGCCGAGTGGGATACCGCCGACGTGTCGTCCGGCGGCTTCAGTCGTGGCGTCGAGGGCTTCGGTCCCGGTCGCTTCAACTGGGAGCAGCGTCCGCGCGACGCAGCCCGCCCGAACCGTTTTGCGGTGGTGCTGCACCTGTTGTCCTACCAGTACAACCGCCGCGTGCGTGTGCGCTGCTTCGCGCCGGATGACGGCCTGCCGGTGGTGGCGTCGCTGTGCGACGTGTGGCCGGGCCTGAACTGGTTCGAGCGCGAGGCGTTCGACCTGTACGGCATCATTTTCGAAGGCCATCCGGACCTGCGCCGCATCCTGACCGACTACGGGTTCGTCGGCCATCCGTTCCGCAAGGACTTCCCGCTGATCGGCAACGTCGAAGTCCGCTACGACGAAGAGAAGAAGCGCGTGGTGTACGAGCCGGTCACCTCGGTCGAGCCGCGCGTCGGCGTGCCGCGCGTGATCCGCGACGACGCGCGCTACCAGACCGCTGCAGGCGAAGCCGCTGCACGCGAGGGCAAGGCATGAGCAATCCGCAATCCGGCGTCGCGTTCGCCAGCAATCCTGCCGAGGGCAAGCAGGAAATCAGGAATTACACGCTGAACTTCGGTCCCCAGCATCCGGCCGCGCACGGCGTGCTGCGCCTGATCCTGGAGATGGACGGCGAGACCATCGTCCGCGCCGATCCGCACGTGGGTCTGCTGCACCGTGGCACCGAGAAGCTGGCCGAGTCCAAGCCGTTCAACCAGTCGATCGGCTACATGGACCGCCTCGACTACGTGTCGATGATGTGCAACGAGCACGCCTACGTGCGCGCCATCGAGACCCTGATGGGCATCGAGGCGCCGGAGCGTGCGCAGTACATCCGCACGATGTTCGACGAGATCACCCGCATCCTGAACCACCTGATGTGGGTCGGCTCCAACGCGCTCGATCTCGGCGCCATGGCGGTCATGCTGTATGCCTTCCGCGAGCGCGAAGAGCTGATGGACTGCTACGAGGCGGTCAGCGGTGCGCGCATGCACGCGACCTACTACCGTCCGGGCGGCGTCTACCGCGACCTGCCGGACCGCATGCCGAAGTACAAGGAATCGCCCTGGCGCAAGGGCAAGGCGCTGAAGCAGTTCAACCAGGCGCGCGAAGGCTCGCTGCTGGACTTCCTGGAAGACTTCACCAACGAATTCCCCAAGCGCGTCGACGAGTACGAGACGCTGCTGACCGACAACCGCATCTGGAAGCAGCGTACCGTCGGCATCGGCGTGGTCTCGCCCGAACAGGCGCGCGCGCTGGGCATGACCGGCGCGATGCTGCGTGGTTCGGGCATCGCCTGGGACCTGCGCAAGAAGCAGCCGTACGCCAAGTACGACGTCGTCGATTTCGACATCCCCGTTGGCGTCAACGGGGACTGCTACGACCGTTACCTGGTCCGCATGGCCGAGATGCGCCAGTCCAACCGCATCATCCAGCAGTGCGTGAAGTGGCTGAAGGCCAACCCCGGCCCGGTCATGGTGCAGAACTTCAAGGTCGCGCCGCCCTCCCGCGAGGAGATGAAGGACGACATGGAAGCGCTGATCCATCACTTCAAGCTGTTCAGCGAAGGCTACTGCGTGCCGGCCGGCGAGACCTACGCCGCGGTCGAAGCGCCGAAGGGCGAGTTCGGCTGCTACCTGGTGTCCGACGGCGCCAACAAGCCCTTCCGCGTGAAGCTGCGCGCACCCGGTTTCGCGCACCTGTCCTCAATGGACGAGATCGTGCGCGGCCACATGCTCCCCGACGTCGTCGCGATGATCGGTACTTATGACCTTGTCTTTGGTGAGGTGGACCGATGAGGGCCACGGGTAATTTCGAAGCGGCGCAGAACGTCGATCCGCTGGTGGCGTTGAGCGACAAGACGCGCGCGCACATCGATCATTGGCTGACCAAGTTCCCGCCGGACCGCAAGCGCTCGGCGGTGCTGCAGGGCCTGCACGCCGCGCAGGAGCAGAACGAAGGCTGGCTGACCGACGAGCTGATCGCCGCGGTCGCCAAGTACCTCGACCTGCCGCCGGTGTGGGCCTACGAGGTCGCCAGCTTCTATTCGATGTTCGAGACCGAGAAGGTCGGCCGCAACAACGTCGCCTTTTGCACCAACATCAGCTGCTGGCTCAATGGCGCGCAGGACCTGGTGGCGCACGCGGAGAAGAAGCTGGGCTGCAAGCTGGGCGAATCCACCGCCGACGGCCGCGTGTACCTGAAGCGCGAGGAAGAGTGCGTGGCCGCGTGCTGCGGCGCGCCGGTGGTCGTGATCAACGGCCACTACCACGAGAAGCTGACGCCGGCGAAGGTCGACGAGCTGCTGGACGGGCTGGAGTAAGCGCATGGCAGGCCATTCACACTACTCAGAGGGCTACGGCCCGGTCGGCCCCGCTCCCAAGGAGCACCAGGCCGTCTACACCACGCTGCACTTCGACAAGCCGTGGTCGTACGAGAACTATCTCAAAACCGGCGGCTACGCCGCGCTGCGCAGGATCATCGAAGAGAAGATCCCGCCGGCCGACGTCGTCGAGATGGTCAAGCAGTCCGGCCTGCGCGGCCGTGGCGGTGCGGGCTTCCCGACCGGCCTGAAGTGGAGCTTCATGCCCAAGGGCGACATGCAGAAGTACATCCTCTGCAATTCGGACGAATCCGAGCCGGGTACCGCCAAGGACCGTGACATCCTGCGCTACAACCCGCATGCGGTGATCGAGGGCATGGCGATCGCCTGCTACGCCACCGGTTCCACCGTGGGCTACAACTACCTGCGCGGCGAGTTCCACCACGAGCCGTTCGAGCACCTGGAAGAAGCCACCGCCGAGGCCTACAGGCACGGCTGGCTGGGCAAGAACATCCTCGGCTCCGGCATCGACATCGACCTGTACAACGCGCTGGGCGCGGGCGCCTACATCTGCGGCGAAGAGACCGCGCTGATGGAGTCGCTGGAAGGCAAGAAGGGCCAGCCGCGGTTCAAGCCGCCGTTCCCGGCCAACTTCGGCCTGTACGGCAAGCCGACCACGATCAACAACACCGAGACCTACGCCTCGGTGCCGGCGATCCTGCGCAACGGCGCCGAGTGGTTCATGAACCTGGGCAAGCCCAACAACGGCGGCTGCAAGATCTTCTCGGTCTCCGGCCACGTCGCGCGTCCGGGCAACCACGAGATCCGTCTGGGCACGCCGTTCGCCGAGTTGCTGGAACTGTGCGGCGGCATGCGCGAAGGCCGCACGATCAAGGGCGTCATCCCGGGTGGTTCCTCGATGCCGGTCCTGCCGGGCGAGGTGATGATGGGACTGACGATGGATTACGACGCCATCCAGAAGGCCGGTTCCGGCCTGGGCTCGGGCGCCGTCATCGTGATGGACGACACCACCTGCATGGTGCGTGCCTGCCAGCGCATCGCGCGCTTCTACTACAAGGAAAGCTGCGGCCAGTGCACGCCTTGCCGCGAAGGCACCGGCTGGATGTACCGCATGCTCACCCGCATCGCCGAGCAGAAGGCCACGCTGGACGACCTGCACATGCTGAAGGCCGCCGCCGGCCAGATCGAGGGGCACACCATCTGCGCCTTCGGCGAAGCCGCCGCGTGGCCGGTGCAGGGGTTCCTGCGCCACTACTGGAACGAATTCGAGTACGCGATCGTCAACAAGCGCTTCCTGGTCGACGACCAGCGCGCCGGCACGGTCATTGAAAGCAGCAAGGTGGCCGCATGAGTGCGCAGCCCGTCAATCCCGGCCTGCCGCCGGACCACGTCACCGTCTTCATCGACGGCGTGGAACTCGCGGCACCGAAAGGTTCGATGATCATCCAGGCCGCCGACAAGGCGGGCATCCCGATTCCGCGCTTCTGCTACCACGAGAAGCTGCCGATCGCCGCCAACTGCCGCATGTGCCTGGTGGAAGTGGAAAAGATGCCGAAGCCGGCACCGGCCTGCGCCACGCCGGTGATGGACGGCATGAAGATCGCCACGCGCAGCGACAAGGCGTTGAAGTCGCAGCGCAACGTGATGGAATTCCTGCTGATCAACCATCCGCTGGACTGCCCGATCTGCGATCAGGGCGGCGAGTGCGAACTGCAGGACCTGTCGCTGGGCTATGGCCGTTCGGTCAGCCGCTTTCAGGAACGCAAGCGCGTGGTACCGGACGAGGACATCGGCCCTCTGGTCGCCACCGAGATGACCCGTTGCATCCAGTGCACGCGCTGCGTGCGCTTCACCGCGGACGTCGCCGGCACCTACGAGCTGGGTGGCATGTACCGCGGCGAGAACCTGCAGATCGGCACCTACGACGGTAAGCCGCTGACCACCGAAATCTCCGGCAACGTCATCGACGTCTGCCCGGTGGGCGCGCTGACCAACAAGGTGTTCCAGTTCCGCGCCCGTCCGTGGGAACTGATCGCGCGCGAATCCGTCGGCTTCCATGACGCGATGGGCTCCAACGTGTTCTACCACTCGCGCCGTGGCCAGGTGCTGCGCACCGTGCCGCGCGAGAACGAGGCGGTCAACGAGTGCTGGCTGTCCGACCGCGACCGTTATTCGCACCAGGGCCTCTACGCCGACGACCGTGCGGTGAAGCCGCTGCAGAAGATCGGCGGCGAGTGGCGCGAAGTGTCGTGGGCCGACGGCCTGGCGGCCGCGGCCGAGATCCTGCGCGCCAACCGAGGCGACAGCCTGGGCGTGCTGGTGCATCCGGCGGTGTCGAACGAGGAGGGCGGCCTGCTGGCCAAGCTCGCCGACGGCCTGGGCAGCGGCAACCTGGACCACCGCATCAACAACCGCGACTTCTCCGATGGCGCGGTCGCCGAGCCGTTCGCGCTGCCGCTGGCGGAGATCGAGCAGGCCGATGTCATCGTGCTGTTCGGCACCAACATCCGCCACGAACTGCCGCTGCTGCACCAGCGTATCCGCAAGGCGGTCCGCAAGGGCGCCAAGGTGCACGTGGTCAATCCGGTCGATTTCGATTTCGCCTTCAGCATCGCCGGCAAGCACATCGTGGCGCCGTCGAAGCTGGGCGCCGCGTTGAACGACGCCGCGCTGCGCGAGGTCGCCAAGACGGCCAACCGTGCCGTCGTGATCGTCGGCGGCATCGTCGAGAACCATCCGCAGGCTGCGTCGCTGCGTGCCGCCGCAGCGGACTACGTGTCCGCGACCGGCGCGTCGCTGTGCCGTATCCCTCAGGGTGCCAACGCGGTGGGCCTGGCGCGCCAGGGCGTACTGCCGACCGACCGCGACGTGGCTGGCATGTTCGCCACGCCGCGCAACGCCTACGTCATCTACGGCATCGAGCCGGGCCTGGATTTCGCCGATACGCCGGCCGCAACGAAGGCGCTGGTATCGGCCAAGGTCGTGGCGTTCAGCCACTTCGCCTGCAAGTCCACGCGCGATGTGGCCGACGTGATCCTGCCGATCGGCCTGCTGCCCGAGATCGATGCCACGCTCACCAACCTCGATGGCAAGGAGCAGCGCACGCAGGCCGCCGGCAAATTGCCGGGCGAGGCGCGCGAAGGCTGGAAGGTGCTGCGCGCCCTGGGGGGCGAGCTGCAGCTGGCCGGTTTCGAGTTCACCGATATCGCGGGTGTCCGCGATGCCGTCGCCGGTGCAAGGACGGTGGCTGTCGCGACATCCGACGCGCCGGCCAGTAAGGGCGAGGGTCTGGAACTGGCCGTCACCGCCGCGATCTACCGCACCGACGGCACCGTCCGTCGTGCCGAGGCATTGCAGGCGCATCCGCTGAACGTGGGTGATCGCATCGTGCTGAATCCTGCGGATGCGCAGGCTGCCGGTGTCGCCGAAGGCCAGATCGCCAAGGTCGGCAACGGCCTGGGCACCGCCGCATTGCCGGTGGTGGTGGACGCGCGCGTCGCCGCGGGCGCCGCCTGGATCGAGAGCGGCTACGGCGCCACGGCACCGCTGGGCGCAGGACGTGTCACGGTGGTGAGCGCATGAACGAATTGCTGATCAACGCGGTCGGTCCGCTGCGCGAGTGGTTCTTCGGGCTGGGCGACATCGGCATGGTGCTGTGGATCGTGCTGAAGATCCTGGCGATCGCCATGCCGGTGATCATCTCGGTGGCGTTCTACGTGGTGTGGGAGCGCAAGCTGATCGGCTGGATGCACGTACGCCACGGGCCGATGTACGTGGGCATGGGCATCTTCCAGGCCTTCGCCGACGTCTTCAAGCTGCTGTTCAAGGAAATCATCCAGCCCAGCAGCGCGCAGAAGACCATGTACATCCTGGCGCCGCTGATCACGCTGGCGCCGGCCTTCGCCGCGTGGGCGGTGGTGCCGTTCGACTATCAGCTGGTGCTGTCGAATGCCAATGCTGGCCTGCTGTACCTGCTGGCGATGACCTCGCTGGGCGTGTACGGCATCATCATCGCCGGCTGGGCGTCGAACTCGAAGTACGCCTTCCTCGGCGCGATGCGTTCCGCCGCGCAGGTCGTCAGCTACGAGATCGCGATGGGCTTCGCGCTGGTCGGCGTGCTGATCGCTGCCGGCAGCCTCAACCTGACCGACATCGTGATGGCGCAGGCGGGCAACGCGGGCTTCTTCGAGTGGTTCTGGCTGCCGCTGTTCCCGTTGTTCATCGTCTACTGGGTGTCCGGCGTCGCCGAGACCAACCGCTCGCCGTTCGACGTGGTGGAAGGCGAGTCCGAAATCGTCGCCGGCCACATGGTGGAGTACTCGGGTGCGGCGTTCGCGCTGTTCTTCCTGGCCGAATACGCCAACATGATCCTGGTCAGCTTCCTGGTGTCGCTGTTCTTCCTGGGCGGCTGGCTCAGCCCGCTGCAGGGCTGGATCACTGCCGACGTGTCGCCCTGGATCAACTGGATCTGGACCGGCGGCTGGCCGTGGCTGCTGCTGAAGGTGCTGTTCTTCGCCAGCGCCTACATCTGGTTCCGCGCCAGCTTTCCGCGCTACCGCTACGACCAGATCATGCGGCTGGGCTGGAAGGTGTTCATTCCGCTGACCATCGCGTGGATCGCGGTGACGGCGTTGCTGGTGTTCTTCGGCGTGTTCGAGAAGGGTGTGTAAATGAACAAGGTTGTGCACTACTTCAAGAGCCTGATGCTGCTGGAACTGATGCAGGGCCTGTGGCTGACGCTGAAGTACACCTTCAAGCCGAAGTACACGCTGATGTACCCGATGGAGAAGTTTCCGCAGTCGCCGCGCTTCCGCGGCCTGCATGCGCTGCGCCGCTATCCGAACGGCGAGGAGCGCTGCATCGCCTGCAAGCTGTGCGAGGCGGTGTGCCCGGCGCTCGCCATTACCATCGATTCGGCCCCGCGCGAGGACGGCACCCGCCGCACCACCCGCTACGACATCGACCTGTTCAAGTGCATCTACTGCGGCTTCTGCGAAGAGAGCTGCCCGGTGGACTCGATCGTGGAAACGCACGTGCTGGAGTACCACTTCGACAAGCGTGGCCAGAACATCGTCACCAAGCCGCAGCTGCTGGCGATCGGAGACCGGCTGGAAGCCGAGATCGCCGAGCGCCGCGCCGCCGACGCCGCCTTCCGCTGAGGTCCGAAGAATGGATTGGGTCCTGATCAGTTTCTACGCCTTCGCCACCGTCGCGGTCGTCGCTGCCGGCGCGGTGATCAGCGTGCGCAACCCGGTGCATGCCGTGCTGTGCCTCATCCTGACGTTCTTCTCGGTAGCCTGCATCTGGCTGCTGGTGGGCGCGGAATTCCTGGGCGTGGCCCTGATCCTCGTCTACGTGGGCGCGGTGATGGTGCTGTTCCTGTTCGTGGTGATGATGCTGGACATCGACGTCGCCGCCCTGCGCGAGGGCTGGGTGAAGTTCCTGCCCGTCGGGCTGCTGGTGGCGGTGGTGATGCTGGCGCAGATGCTGGTGCTGATCGGCATCAAGGCGAAGATGGCGGTGCCGTTCGCGGACAACGCCGCGTCGGCCGCCGCCGAGGTGTCCAACACGGCCTGGCTGGCGCGCACGCTGTTCACCGAATTCCTGCTGCCGTTCGAGTTCGCCGCGATCATCCTGACGGTGGCCGTGGTGGCCGCCGTGATGCTGACGCTGCGCAAGCGCACCGGCATCAAGACGCAGGACCCGGGCGAGCAGTCGCGGGTCAAGGCGAGCGACCGCCTCCGCATGGTGTCGATGCCGGCCGAGAAGCCGGTGCGCGAAACCCCGGCCAGTGCGCCGGTGGACGGGGAGGGCAAGGCATGATTTCCGTAGGCCACCTGCTGGCGCTCGGCGCCGTGCTGTTCTGCATCAGCCTGGCGGGCATCTTCCTCAACCGGAAGAACGTCATCGTGCTGCTGATGTCGATCGAACTGATGCTGCTGTCGGTGAACATCAACTTCGTCGCGTTCTCGCGCGAACTCGGCGACCCGGCCGGCCAGATCTTCGTCTTCTTCATCCTGACCGTGGCCGCTGCCGAGGCCGCCATCGGCCTGGCGATCCTGGTCACCCTGTTCCGCACCCGGCGCACGATCAACGTGGCCGAAGTCGACACGCTCAAAGGCTGATGCACCGATGACCGGTATGGAAGTCCTCCTCTCCAAGAACGTGCTGCTGGCCATCGTGCTGGCGCCGCTGCTGGGCAGCATCATCGCCGGCCTGTTCGGGCGCTTCGTCGGCCGTGCGGGCGCCCACACCGCGACCATCCTGGGCGTGGCGGTCAGCTGCGCGCTGTCGTGCTGGGTGCTGTACCAGCTGGTGGCGCTGGGCGCGTCGCCGTTCAACGAGAACCTGTACACGTTCTTCGAGGTCGGCAACATCAGCGGCCACGTCGGCTTCATGATCGACAAGCTGACCGCGATGATGATGGTGGTGGTGACCTTCGTGTCGCTGCTGGTGCACCTGTACACCATCGGCTACATGCACGAGGACCCGGGCTACCAGCGTTTCTTCAGCTACATCTCGCTGTTCACCTTCAGCATGCTGATGCTGGTGATGAGCAACAACTTCCTGCAGCTGTTCTTCGGCTGGGAAGCGGTGGGCCTGGTGTCGTACCTGCTGATCGGCTTCTGGTTCAAGCGGCCGACGGCGATCTTCGCCAACATGAAGGCGTTTCTGGTCAACCGCGTGGGCGACTTCGGCTTCCTGCTCGGCATCGGCTGCGTGCTGCTGATGTTCGGCACGCTGGACTACGCCACCGTCTTCGCCAACGCCTCGCTGCTGGCCGGCAAGGCCATCCCGGTGTGGTCGGGTGCGGTCACCCTGCTCGGCAACACCTTCCAGGTGTTCGACGAGCCGGTGATCTGGTCGATGGCCACGCTGACCTGCATCTGCCTGTTCATCGGTGCGATGGGCAAGTCGGCGCAGGTGCCGCTTCACGTATGGCTGCCGGATTCGATGGAAGGCCCCACGCCGATCTCGGCGCTGATCCACGCGGCCACGATGGTGACCGCGGGCATCTTCATGGTGGCGCGCATGTCGCCGCTGTTCGAGCTGTCGCAGACGGCGCTGGACTTCGTGCTGTTCATCGGCGCGACCACCGCGCTGTTCACCGGCCTGATCGGCATCGTGCAGAACGACATCAAGCGCGTGGTCGCGTACTCCACGCTGTCGCAGCTGGGCTACATGACCGTGGCGCTGGGCGTGTCCGCGTACTCGGCGGCGGTGTTCCACCTGATGACGCACGCGTTCTTCAAGGCGCTGCTGTTCCTGGCGGCCGGCAGCGTGATCATCGGCATGCACCACGAGCAGGACATGCGGAAGATGGGCGGCCTGCGCAAGTACATGCCCATCACCTGGATCACCAGCCTGATCGGCACGCTGGCGCTGGTAGGCACGCCGTTCTTCTCGGGTTTCTACTCGAAGGACATCATCATCGAGGCGGCGCACCACCATCAGGAAGTCGCGCGTGAAGCCGCGCATGGTGCAGCCGAGATGGGGATGATGGCCGCGCAGCAGGGCGTCTCCAGCGATCCGAGCGCCTGGGTTGCCACCTACGGTTACTGGGCGGTGCTGCTGGGCGTGTTCATCACCAGTTTCTACAGCTTCCGTCTGCTGTATTTGACCTTCCATGGCAAGGAGCGCTTCCGTGACGCGCACGCCGACCATGGTCATGGCCATGACGCGCACCACGATGCGGCGCATGACGACCATTCGCACGACGACCACGGTCACCATGGCGCCCATGAGCCGCACGAATCGCCCTGGGTGGTGACGGTGCCGCTGGTGCTGCTGGCGATCCCGTCGATCTTCATCGGCATGTTCACCGCGGGACCGATGCTGTTCGGGACCCACTGGAATGATGCGGAAGTCCTGGTGACGCCGTTCTTCCAGGGGGCGATCGACTTCATCCGGAACGATCCCACGCAAGCGGTGTCGGCACGCGACACAGTGATGGCATTGAAGGAACACTGGACGGGTGCCATCAAGTTCGCACTGCACAGCTGGGAAACCAAGGCACTTTGGTTCGCAGTTTCCGGCTTCGTACTGTCGACGCTTCTCTATCTGGTGTTCCCGGACGTCCCCGGCAAGATCCGCCACAGCAAGGTCGGCGCCTTCCTGACCAACATCCTGGACAAGAAGTACTGGGCCGATCACCTGTGGATCAACGGGTTTGCCGGCGGCGGCGTGAAGCTGGGCAAGGCCTCGCGCGCCTTCGACACGCACGTGATCGACGGCGCCGCGGTGAACGGCACGGCGAAGCTGGTCGATCTGGGCTCGCAACTGCTGCGCAAGACCCAGTCCGGCTACCTGTACCACTACGCGTTCGCGATGATCGTCGGCCTGATCCTGCTGCTGGGCGTCGTCATCAGGTTTTGGCAGTAACGACCCGGCGCCGCCCCGTGCGGAGCGTCCTGGCGAAGAACTCAACGGATAACACAACGTGTCGAACTGGCCCCTGCTTAGTGTTCTGATCTGGCTGCCCATCCTGGGCGGTGCGCTGGTGCTCGCCGTGGGCAATGCCCGGGCGGGTGCCGCCCGCTGGCTGGGTCTGGCGGTCGCGGTACTGACCTTCGTCTTCAGCATCGGCCTGCTGACAGGCTTCGACTACGCGAATCCGGGCCTGCAGTTCGTCGAGACGCGTGCGTGGATCCCGACCTTCGACATCCACTACAACCTCGGCGCCGACGGCATCGCGGTGGCGCTGCTGCTGCTCAACACGCTGATCACCGTGCTGACGCTGGCAGGCGCATGGGGTTCGGTGAACAAGCGCGTGGCCCAGTACGTGGCTGCGTTCCTGATCCTGGAAGGCCTGACCAACGGCATCTTCGCCGCCAGCGACGCGGTGCTGTTCTACGTGTTCTTCGAGGCGATGCTGATCCCGATGTTCCTGATCATCGGTGTCTGGGGCGGTCCGCGCCGCATCTACGCCTCGCTGAAGTTCTTCCTGTACACGTTCCTGGGCTCGGTGCTGATGCTGGTCGGCCTGGTGTACCTGTACATCAAGGGCGGCAGCTTCCAGCTGGCCGACCTGTACGCGATGCCGTTGAACGCGAAAGAGCAGACCTGGCTGTTCTTCGCCTTCCTGATCGCGTTCGCGGTCAAGATCCCGATGTTCCCGGTGCACACGTGGTTGCCGGACGCGCACGTGGAGGCGCCGACCGCCGGTTCGGTGATCCTGGCGGCTATCGCGCTGAAGATCGGCGGCTATGGCCTGCTGCGCTTCAGCCTGCCGATCGTGCCGGACGCCGGCCATGAGTGGGCGATGTTCGTCATCGTGCTGTCGCTGATCGCCGTGGTCTACGTGGGCCTGGTGGCGCTGGTGCAGGACGACATGAAGAAGCTGATCGCCTATTCGTCGGTCTCGCACATGGGTTTCGTCACCCTCGGCATCTTTATCGCCTTCAGCCTGGTGCGCGACTACGGCAACCTGGATGGCGCGCGCCTGGGCCTGCAGGGCGCGATGGTGCAGATGATCAGCCACGGCTTCATCTCCGGCGCCATGTTCACCTGCGTCGGCGTGCTGTACGACCGCATGCACACCCGCATGATCAAGGACTACGGCGGCGTCATCAACACGATGCCGTGGTTCGGCGCCTTCTTCATCCTGTTCGGCATGGCCAACTCCGGCCTGCCGGGCACCAGCGGTTTCGTCGGCGAGTTCATGGTCATTCTGGCCAGCTTCCAGCAGCACCCGCTGATCGCCTTCTTCGCCGCCACCACGCTGGTGATCGGCGCGGCCTACACGCTGTGGCTGGTCAAGCGGGTGATCCTGGGTGACGTAGCCAATGCGCATGTCGCGGAGCTGCAGGACGTGTCCCTGCGCGAGGCGCTGGTGCTCGGCGGTTTTGCGGTCTGCGTGCTGGCACTGGGCGTGTATCCCAAGCCGCTGACGGACCTGATGGAGCCGTCGATCGCGCAACTGGCGATGCAGCTCGCCAACAGCAAGCTGTAAGGAAGAACCATGACGACGCCGATGCCCATCTCCGCCGCCGACCTGCAGCCGCTGCTGCCCGAACTGACCTTGATCGGTGGCGCGTTCGCGCTGCTGATGCTGGACCTGTTCCTCGACAACTCCCGTCGCATCATCACCCACACCCTGGCGCTGGTCGTCATGGCAGCCGTGGTGTGGATGCTGGCGACCGGCGTGGGCGGGCAGGGCAGCGTGTTCAGCGGCATGTTCGTGCGCGACACGCTGGCCGATGTCAGCAAGGTGGTGATCGTCGCGATCAGCGCGCTGTCGCTGGTCTACGGCTGGCCCTACCTGCGTGAGCGCAACCTGTATCCGGGCGAGGCCCCGGTGCTGGTGATGTTCGCCACCGCCGGCATGATGATGATGGTGTCCGCTGGCAGCCTGGTGATGGTCTACCTGGGCCTGGAACTGCTGGCGCTGTGTTCGTATGCGCTCGTCGCGCTGAACCGCGACGACGGCCTGGCGACGGAAGGCGCGATGAAGTACATCGTGCTCGGCTCGTTGGCCTCGGGCCTGCTGCTCTACGGCATGTCGCTGGTGTACGGCGCGACCGGTTCGCTGCACTTGCCCGCGATTTTCGACGCTGCGGGTGCCGCGCTCGGCGGCAGCAGCGAGGCGCGCATGCTGTTGCTGACCGGCGTGGTTTTCATGGTGGCCGGCGTGGCATTCAAGCTGGGCGCGGCGCCGTTCCACATGTGGCTGCCTGACGTCTACCAGGGCGCACCGACGCCGGTGACACTGTTCATCAGCGCGGCGCCCAAGCTGGCCGCCTTCGGCATGGCGTTCCGCCTGCTGCAGGACGGCCTGGGCCCGGCGGCGGCGCAGTGGCAGTGGTTGCTGGCGGGTTTGGCTGCAGCATCGCTGGTGATCGGCAACGTCATCGCCATCGCGCAGACCAACCTCAAGCGCATGCTGGCGTACTCGACCGTGTCGCACGTCGGCTTCCTGCTGGTCGGCTTTGCCGGCGGCGGCGAAGTGGGCTATTCGGCGGCGCTGTTCTACGGGATCAGCTACGCCATCATGTCGGCGGCGGCGTTCGGCGCGATCATCGTGCTGTCGCGGCAGGGGTTCGAGGCCGACAGGATCGACGACTTCAAGGGCCTGAACGCGCGCAACCCGTGGCAGGCCGGCCTGGTGCTGTGCGTGATGGCTTCGCTGGCCGGCGTGCCGCCGTTCCTGGGTTTCTGGGCCAAGCTGGTGGTGCTGGGCGCGGCCGTCAACGGTGGGTTCCTGTGGCTGGCCATCGTCGGCGTGCTGTGCGCGGTGATCGGCGCGTTCTACTACCTGCGCGTGATCAAGGTGATGTACTTCGACGAGCCGGTGGGCGAGATTCCGCCCCCGCGTGCCGACCGCGTGGTACCGGTGGTGTTCGGCGTCAACGCGCTGGCGCTGCTGGCGCTGGGCGTGGCGTGGAATCCGATCATGGCCTGGTGCAAGCTGGCGTTCGCCGGCTGAGTTGCGGCACGGTGGTTTTCGTCGGCCGAGGGCGGCCGGCGGCGCGTGATGAACGCGATGTTTCAAGTTGGTGCATCACAAGGCTTGCAATGCACCGGCGTATTCATCATAATTTCGCTTCTGCTGCGGGGTGGAGCAGTCTGGCAGCTCGTCGGGCTCATAACCCGAAGGTCGCAGGTTCAAATCCTGCCCCCGCTACCATGTTTGACCGAGGCCGCCTGAGTGCAGGCGGCCGACGAAGAACCTGGGCACGCAACGACGCATGTTCCCGTCGTTGCACCGACATCCAGCGTATCGGACAAGGGGCCCATCGGGCCCCTTGTCTGTTTCAGCGGCACGCAACACCACGAACATCGGCAGCGAATCCGTGAGCGACAAGGCCAACGACATCGCCAACCTGCTGGCACCCACCGTCCAGGCACTGGGCGTTGAACTGCTCGGCATCGAATACCTGCCGGCGCCCGGCGGCGCCACGGTGCGCCTGTACATCGACGTGCAGGAAGCCGAGCGCGCCACGCGCCACGTCAACATCGAGGACTGCGAGGCGGTGAGCCGCGAAGTCTCCGCGCAGCTCGACGTCGAGGACCCGATCACCGGCAATTACACGCTGGAAGTGTCGTCGCCGGGCGTGGACCGTCCGCTGTTCCAGCTGGCGCATTTCGCGCGCTTCGTCGGCGAATCGGCCAAGGTCGTGCTGAAGCTGCCGCAGGAGCGTCGCCGCCGCCTGCAGGGCACGATCAGCCGCATCGAGGGCGACAGCATCGTGTTCACCGTCGATGGCGCCGAGATGACGGTGGCGTTCGACAATATCGACAAGGCGCGGCTGGTTCCCGACTGGGCCGCGCTGGGCCTGGCGCCCGAGAAACCCGGTGGCGGCCGCAAGGCCCCCGCCAAGAAGGCCGGCGACGCCAAGCGCGCACCTGCCAAGCAAACCAAGAAAAAACCCAACCAACCGGCGGCCCGCAAGCCGCGCGCGGAGTGATCAATGAGTAAGGAACTGTTGCTGGTCGTGGATGCGGTGGCCAACGAGAAGGGCGTGCCGCGCGAGGTGATCTTCGATGCCATCGAGGCCGCCCTGGCGTCCGCCGCCAAGAAGCGCTACATGGACCAGGACGTGCAGGTGCGCGTCACCATCGACCACAAGGACGGCAGCTACGAGACGTTCCGCCGCTGGGAAGTGGTGGCCGACGACGTGGTGATGGAATCGCCCGACCGCCAGATCCGCCTAATGGATGCCGAGGACGAGGCCGAAGGCGCCGAAGTCGGCGACTGGATCGAAGAGAAGATCGAGAACCCCGATTTCGGCCGCATCGCCGCGCAGGCCGCCAAGCAGGTCATCGTGCAGCGCGTCCGCGAAGCCGAGCGCGCGCAGGTGGTCGATGCCTGGAAGGACCGCGTGGGCGAGCTGGTCACCGGCGTGGTCAAGCGTGCCGAGCGCGGCAACATCTACGTGGACCTGGGCGGCAACGCCGAGGCCTTCATCCCGAAGGACAAGGGCATCCCGCGCGACGTGCTGCGCGCCGGCGACCGCGTCCGCGGCTACCTGTTCGACGTGCGCTACGAACCCCGTGGCCCGCAGCTGTTCATCAGCCGCGCCGCACCGGAGTTCATGATCGAGCTGTTCAAGCTGGAAGTGCCGGAAGTGGGCCAGGGCCTGGTCGAGATCAAGGCCTGCGCACGCGATCCGGGCGACCGCGCCAAGATCGCCGTGCTGGCGCACGACACCCGTACCGATCCCATCGGCGCCTGCATCGGCATGCGCGGTTCCCGCGTGCAGGCGGTGAGCAACGAGCTCAACGGCGAGCGTGTGGACATCGTGCTGTGGAACGACAACCCGGCCACCTTCGTCATCAACGCGATGGCGCCGGCGGAAGTACAGTCGATCATCGTTGATGAAGAAAAGCATTCGATGGACCTGGCCGTCGCGGAAGACCGCCTCGCGCAGGCCATCGGCAAGGGCGGCCAGAACGTGCGCCTGGCCAGCCGCCTGACCAACTGGCAGCTCAACGTCATGACCGCCGACCAGGTGCAGGCCAAGAGCGAGGCTGAACAGGCCGTCGCCCGCCAGCTGTTCATGGACAAGCTGGAAGTGGACGAGGAAATCGCCGCCATCCTGGTCAGCGAAGGCTTCAGCACGGTCGAGGAAATCGCCTACGTGCCGGTCGGCGAACTGCTGGCCGTCGAGGGCTTCGACGAGGACATCGTCGAGGAACTGCGTTCGCGTGCCCGCGATGCCCTGCTGAACGAGGCGCTGGCCGAGGAAGAGGGCCTGGAGGAGAACCACCCGGCCGAGGACCTGCTGGCGCTGGAAGGCATGGACGAGGAGACCGCGTTCGCGCTGGCCTCGCACGGCGTCCGCACCAGCGAGGACCTGTCCGATCTGGCCGCCGACGAAGTGGTCGAGTTCGGCATCGAGGGCTTGGACGAGGGTCGCGCCGCGGCGCTGATCCTGGCCGCCCGCGCCGAGGAAATCGCCCGCTTGGAGCGCGGCGCATGAGCACCATCCGGGCCCGCCTGGACTGCGGCGCATGAGCCACCCATGAACACCGCCCTGGCACCCGCAGGGCTTAGAATTCCCCCTCTTGAACAGGGTTGCCCCACCACCACCGGGGGGGCGCAAGACCCAAACTAGGATCCGAATGTCGCAGCAAACCACCATCCGCAAGCTCGCTGAACTGGTCAACACGCCGGTCGAAAAACTCCTGGAGCAACTGGCCGAGGCCGGCATGAGCTTCAGCGGTCCCGACCAGGTCGTGACCAGCATGGAAAAAGTGAAGCTGCTCGGCTTCCTCAAGCGCTCGCACGGCAAGAGCGATGCGGCGGTGGATGAAGCGGCGCCCAAGAAGATCACGCTGAACCGTCGCAAGGTGCAGGAAGTCACCGTCGCGGCCGGCCGCAGCAAGACCACGGTGGCCGTGGAAGTGCGCCAGAAGCGCACCTACGTCAAGCCGACCGACGCCGAATCCGTCAGCACCAACTGGCAGAACGAAGCCGATCCCGAGCGCGCGGAGATCCTGCGCAAGCTGGAGGAATCCCGTCAGCGCAACCTCGACGAACAGCAGCGACTGGCGCGCGAAGATGCCAAGCGCGCCGAGGAACTGGAGCTTCGTCGCCAGGAAGAGGCCGCCGCCCGCGCCGAAGCCGAGGCTGCGCGTGCGCAGGCCGACGCCGAAGCCGCCGCCCTGGCCGCCGGTGCGGTCGCCGTCGATGGCGACGAGCCGGCGCGTCCGGCCAAGCCCGCCACCCAGGGCCACCACGTGCCCAAGACGGTGGTGCGCAAGGATCCGCCGCGTACCGACGACCGCAACAACGCCGCCGCCGCCAAGCACAAGACCCGCGGCTCGCACGCGATGGTCGCCGGCGTCGAAGACGACGACAACACCAGCCGCTTCGCCGGCCAGCTGCACCTGTCCGCAGCCGATCGCGCCCGCCGGGGCGCCTCACGCGGCAAGCCCAAGCCGCCGCGTCGCCACGAGCAGAGCCGCGGTGGCGGCGGTGCCCATGGCTTCGAGCGTCCGACCGCGCCGATCGTGCGCGAAGTGGCGATCGGCGAGACCATCACCGTGGCCGACCTGGCGCAGAAGCTCGCGCTGAAGGGCGGCGACGTGGTGAAGGCGCTGTTCAAGATGGGCGTGATGGCCACCATCACCCAGTCCATCGATCACGACACCGCCGCGCTGATCACCGAAGAGCTGGGCCACAAGGCCGTCCGTGCCGACGCCAACGACGTCGAGAACGAACTGCTGGCGCATTCGGAAGAGCACCAGGGCGACAAGGTCGCGCGTCCGCCGGTGGTCACCATCATGGGCCACGTCGACCACGGCAAGACCTCGCTGCTGGACTACATCCGCCGCACCAAGATCGCCACCGGCGAAGCCGGCGGCATCACCCAGCACATCGGCGCCTACCACGTGGAAACGCCGAAGGGCGTCATCAGCTTCCTCGACACCCCGGGCCACGCCGCGTTCACCGCGATGCGCGCCCGCGGCGCCAAGCTGACCGACATCGTGGTGCTGGTGGTGGCGGCCGACGACGGCGTCATGCCGCAGACCGTGGAGTCGGTGCAGCAGGCCAAGGCGGCCGGCGTGCAGCTGATCGTCGCGGTCAACAAGATCGACAAGTCCGGCGCCGATCCGCTGCGCGTCAAGAACGAGCTGCTGGCGCACAACGTGGTCGCCGAGGAATTCGGTGGCGACACGCAGTTCATCGAGGTCTCGGCCAAGACCGGCGCCGGCATCGACGCGCTGCTGGACGCCATCTCGCTGCAGGCTGAAGTGCTGGAGCTGAAGGCGGTGGCCGATGGCCGCGCCAGCGGCACCGTCATCGAGTCCTCGCTGGACAAGGGCCGTGGCCCGGTCGCTACCGTGCTGGTCCAGCAGGGCCAGCTGAAGAAGGGCGACTACCTGGTGTGCGGCGTGCAGTACGGCCGCGTCCGCGCCCTGTTCGACGAGACCGGCAAGCAGCCGGACTCGGCCGGCCCGTCTATCCCCGTGCAGGTGCTCGGCCTGTCCGGCGTGCCCGAGGCCGGTGACGACTTCGTGGTGGTCGCCGACGAACGCCTCGCCAAGGACGTGGCCCAGCAGCGCGACACCAAGCGCCGCGAGTCGCGCCTGGTGCAGTCCGCCGGCAGCCGCATGGAAGACATCATGGCGCAGCTGGGCAAGGGCGAAGGCCAGCTCAGCCTCAACCTGATCATCAAGGCCGACGTGCAGGGTTCGGTGGAGGCGCTGCGCCATTCGCTGACCGCGCTGTCCAACGAATCGATCCGCATCAACATCATCCACTCCGGCGTGGGCGGCATCACCGAGTCCGACGCCAACTCCGCGGTCACCTCGAAAGCCACGGTCATCGGCTTCAACGTGCGCGCCGATGCGTCGGCACGCCGTATCGTCGAAGCCAATGGCGTGGACATGCGTTACTTCTCGATCATCTACGACGTGATCGACCAGGTGAAGCAGGTGGCGTCCGGCCTGCTGGGCGTGGAAATCCGCGAAGAGATCATCGGTATCGCCGAAGTGCGCGATGTGTTCCGCAGCTCCAAGTTCGGCGCGGTCGCGGGCTGCATGGTGGTCGAAGGCACGGTCAAGCGGAACAAGCCGATCCGCGTGCTGCGCGACAATACCGTGGTGTTCGAGGGCGAACTGGAATCGCTGCGCCGCTTCAAGGAGAACGTCGACGAGGTGCGTAACGGCACCGAGTGCGGTATCGGCGTGAAGGCCTACAACGACGTCAAGCCCGGCGACCAGATCGAGTGCTTCGAGCGCATCGAAGTGCAGCGAACGCTGTAAGGCGAGGAGTGAGTGGGGAGGAGTGAGGAGTGAGCGAAAGCCACTCCGACGAACCTCCACTCACTACCGCCGCCTCTGTCCTGCCTCGCTTCTCACTCCTCTCCGCTCACTGCTCGCCCCATGCCCACCAAGTCGTTCCACCGCACCGACCGCGTTTCCGCCCAGCTCCGCCGCGAGTTGGGCACGCTCGTGCACGAGGCTGTGCGCGAGCACGGGCTGCCGTCGGTCAGCGTGTCCGACGTGGAAGTCACCCGCGACATGGCGCACGCCAAGGTGTTCGTCACCGCGCTGATGCCGGAGCGTTCTGTCGAGGCGGTGAAGGGCCTGAAGGAACTGGCCTGGGGCCTGCGCATGGAACTGGCGCGGCGGGTGAAGATGCGGCACGTGCCGGAACTGCATTTCCACTACGACGACTCCGTCGACCGTGGCGAACGCATCGAGACGCTGCTGCGCGACAACCCTCCGGTGCCCGAGTCCGACGACGAGACCTGATACGTCATGTCGTAGAGCGGAGCTTGCTCCGCTGCTCTCCGTGTCGGCATCCGCATGTCCGCTTCGCAGGCAAGTCGAGCAAGCCAGACGCTACTGTCAGCGCCGCGGCGCTCCGGTCGTGATGATCGGAACCTGGCCGCATGAAGACGTCGGGCGGGCTCGACGCTACGATGCGGCGATTCCCCGCCACACCACCTGATCTGGGACCGCATGGCAGGACGCATCCAATTCCGCCCGCTGGATGGCCTGCTGCTGCTGGACAAGCCGCAGGGCATGAGCTCGAACGGCGCCCTGCAGGTCGCGCGGCGCCTGTTCCGCGCCGAGAAGGGTGGACACACCGGCAGCCTCGACCCGTTGGCCACCGGCTTGCTGCCGCTGTGCTTCGGCGAGGCCACCAAGATCGCCGGCCTGCTGCTGGGGTCGCGCAAGGCCTATGACACGGTCGCCGTGCTGGGCACCACCACCGATACCGACGATGCCGACGGCGCGCCGCTGCGCGAGCGCCCGGTGCCGTCCCTGGACGTGGCGACGATCACCGCGGCCCTGGCGCCGCTGACCGGCCGCATCCGTCAGCGGGCGCCGATCTATTCCGCGCTCAAGCAGGGTGGGGAACCGCTCTATACCAAGGCGCGCCGCGGCGACGTCATCGAGGCGCCCGAGCGCGACGTCGAGGTCCACCGCATCGAGATCCTGGAGATCGACGCTGGCCGCCTGTCGCTGCGGGTGGAATGCGGGTCCGGCACCTATGTGCGCAGCCTGGTCCGCGACCTGGGCGAGGCGCTGGGCTGTGGCGCGCATGTCGGGGCGCTGCGGCGGCTCTGGGTCGACCCGTTCATCCAGCCGCGCATGCTCACGCTGGACGCGCTGCAGGCGATGGCCGAACACGGCGGCGAAGCGGCCCTGGACGCCTGCCTGCTGCCGGTCGAAGCCGGCCTGGCCGGGTTCCCGCGTGTCGAGGTGGACACCGCCGGCGGGCGCCGGCTGGCGCAGGGCCAGCGGCTGCCCGGATACCCGCCCAGCGACGGTCCGGTGGCGATCCACGGGCCGGACGGGCGTGTGCTGGGGCTGGGGACGGTCAATGCCGAGGGCACGCTGTCGCCGCAGCGCCTGTTCGCCTGGGCGGTCGCCGGGACCGCGCAGAAAGCCGGACACATTCAATAAAACCTTGTTTCACAAGGACCTGGCGGCTACACTACGCCGCCGGTTTTATACCGGCATATCCGCTATTTCCCTGCTTCATCAACGGCGAGCCAGGCGGTGCGCGCGGAGGACACCCGCGTTCCTGCAGGCCACGCATCAACACGAGAACAGCATGTCCATCGATACCCAGAAAGTGATTGCCGACAACGCGCGCGGTACCAACGACACCGGCTCCCCGGAAGTCCAGGTGGCCCTGATCACCGCCCGCATCGAACACCTGAGCGGTCACTTCAAGACCCACAAGAAGGATCACCACAGCCGCCGTGGTCTGCTGCAGCTGGTCAACCGCCGCCGCAGCCTGCTTGACTACCTCAAGAAGAAAGACAACGAGCGCTACAAGGCCCTGATCGAGAAGCTGGGTCTGCGTCGCTGATATACCCCCGACCGCGGCGCAGAGATGCGCCGCGGTTTGCATTTCAGGGAACGGAATGCGCTGCATCCGCTGGCCGCACCGGGCCCGCCCCTCAAAGCACCACCGGCCGGACGCATCCGGCCAGCCGCACGCGACAAGGGTCGCGTGAGGTCCAACCCGCACAAGGCACCTCAAGGAACCAACGTGGCAAAAATCACCAAAACCTTCCAGTACGGCAAGCACCAGGTCACCCTGGAAACCGGCGAAGTCGCCCGCCAGGCCGGCGGCGCCGTCGTCGTCAAGTTCGACGACACCGTACTGCTGGTCACCGCCGTGGCCGCGAAGTCGGCCCGCGAAGGCCAGGACTTCTTCCCGCTGACGGTCGACTACCAGGAGAAGTTCTACGCCGGCGGCCGTATCCCCGGTGGCTTCTTCAAGCGTGAAGGCCGCGCGACCGAGAAGGAGACGCTGATCTCCCGCCTGATCGACCGCCCGCTGCGTCCGCTGTTCCCGGAAGAATTCCGCAATGAAGTGCAGGTCATCGCCACGGTGATGTCGCTGAACCCGGAGATCGACGGCGACATCCCGGCGCTGATCGGCGCCTCCGCCGCCGTCGCCCTGACCGGCGCGCCGTTCAACGGCCCGATCGGTGCGGCCAAGGTCGGCTACATCAACGGCGAGTACGTGCTCAACCCGACCGTCAGCGAGCTGAAGGACTCCAAGCTGGAGCTCGTCGTCGCCGGTACCGCCAACGCCGTGCTGATGGTCGAATCCGAAGCCGCCGAGCTTTCGGAAGAAGTGATGCTGGGCGCCGTGATGTTCGGTCACCGCGAGATGCAGAAGGTCATCGCCGTGATCAACGAGCTGGTCGCCGAAGCCGGCAAGCCGAAGTGGGACTGGCAGCCGCCGGCCAAGAACGAAGGCCTGATCGCCGCGCTGCGCAACGCCGTGGGCGACAGCCTGGCCGGCGCCTTCCAGGTGCGCGACAAGATCGAGCGTCGCGACACCATTTCCAGCCTCAAGAAGGCCATCCTCAACACGCTGGCCCCGCAGGCCGAGAGCAATGCGTGGAGCACCGGCGAGCTGTCGAAGGAATTCAGCGAGCAGGAATACCAGACCATGCGCGCCTCGGTCCTGAAGACCAAGGTCCGCATCGACGGCCGTGCGCTGGACCAGGTGCGTCCGATCTCCTCCCAGGTCAGCGTGCTGCCGCGCGTGCACGGCTCGGCGCTGTTCACCCGTGGCGAGACGCAGGCCATCGTGGCCGTCACCCTCGGCACTGCGCGTGACGGCCAGGTCATCGACGCCGTCGGCGGCGAGTGGAAGGACCACTTCCTGTTCCACTACAACTTCCCTCCGTTCTCGGTGGGCGAAGCCGGCCGCATGATGGGCCCGAAGCGTCGCGAAATCGGCCACGGCCGCCTCGCCAAGCGCGGCGTGCTCGCCGTGATGCCGACGATGGAAGCGTTCCCGTACACCATCCGCGTGGTCTCGGAAATCACCGAGTCCAACGGTTCCTCCTCGATGGCCTCGGTCTGCGGCAGCTCGCTGGCGCTGATGGATGCCGGCGTGCCGATCAAGGCGCCGGTGGCCGGCATCGCGATGGGCCTGGTGAAGGAAGGCGACGAGTTCGTCGTGCTGAGCGACATCCTGGGTGACGAAGACCACCTGGGCGACATGGACTTCAAGGTCGCCGGTACCGCCAACGGCGTGTCCGCGCTGCAGATGGACATCAAGATCGAAGGCATCACCGAAGAGATCATGAAGCAGGCGCTGACGCAGGCGAAGGCCGGCCGACTGCACATCCTGGGCGAAATGGCCCATGCGATGTCGGCACCGCGCCAGGAACTGAGCGAGTTCGCGCCGCGCCTGATCACCATCAAGATCCACCCCGACAAGATCCGCGAAGTGATCGGCAAGGGCGGTTCGGTGATCCAGGCCATCACCAAGGAAACCGGCACGCAGATCGACATCCAGGACGACGGCACCATCACCATCGCGTCGGTGAACGGCGCCGCCGGCCAGGCCGCCAAGGCGCGCATCGAGCAGATCACGTCCGATGTCGAGCCGGGCCGCATCTACGAAGGCAAGGTCGCCAAGATCATGGACTTCGGCGCGTTCGTCACCATCCTGCCGGGCAAGGACGGCCTGGTGCACGTGTCGCAGATCTCCAACGACCGCGTCGAGAAGGTCAGCGACGCGCTGAAGGAAGGCGACGTGGTGAAGGTCAAGGTGCTGGAAGTCGACAAGCAGGGCCGCATCCGCCTGTCGATCAAGGCCGTGGAAGAAGGCGAGGGCGTGTCGGCCGAGTAAGCCGCACGACATCGCGATGCGATACGGAAAAGCGGGCTTCGGCCCGCTTTTTCTTTTTGGGGCAGTTGTTGCCCTTCTGCGTCCGAATGCGCCAGGACGCATCCCCCGCACGTCCCCGGCAGACGCCGCCGCGGCACCGGTGTCGGGGTTTCGTCGTGCGCGACGTTACTCCGGCGTCCACATCGCAGGGCGTCATCGTGTCGGGCCCGGATGGCGCGTGGCCGCGCAAGGAATCAGTGGCGCCCACGTCGCGCCGATGCGCTGAGGCTCCTCGTTCCCGCGCTCCTGTGGCGGCGGCCGGGCCTTTCCCGGCCCGCTGCCGCGTGACGGTGTTCCGTTCTGGCACCCGACTTGCATCACGTCGTGCGTTCGACCCCATTGGCGAAATCGGGATTTCAGTCGGCGGCCCATCTGCCGATAACGAAACCGGAAAGGTTGAAAGCGTGCGGCAGGTCACTTCTGCATGGCTTCAACCGGGGACGTCCGCATTGGGGAGTCGGCCATGCCCTTCGGGGTGAGCGACGACGGACACGCGTCATGGGGATGGGCCGGGTGACCGGCGATTGCGGCAACAAACGGGTTTTCGGGAACCTCGGGGGACATTGATGCTTTCACTGCTGGGCGCGCTCACGCGCGCCAATGCCGATGCCATGGGCGCGGCGGATTCCACGCGGACCGTCGCACGGCGATGGTCGTCCATGCTCGCGGTGCTGCTGGCCATGCTGGCTCCTGCGGCCTACGCCGCGGACGTTCGCGTCAATCCCTATGCGGAGCTGCCGCTGCGCAAGCCGGGCCTGTGGGAAGTGACGATCCAGGCCCACGCGCCGGCGGGCATGGGCGGTCGGATGCAATCAGCGATGACCGCGCTGCAATGCACCGATGCCAGCGCAGAGCGCGTGGTGCCGTTCTTCCTGCTGCCCGCACGCGAGGATTGCCGCCGGATCACCGTATCCAAGGGCGCACGCGGCGGGCACGACGTCAGTACCGTCTGCGCGTCGCATGGCCAGCGCGTCGATACCCAGGTGCACCTCAAGGGCGACATGCAGGCCCGTTACGACGGCACCTACCGCATCCGGCATCCGGACGCCCCGTCGAGCGACACCGGCACGGTGCCTATCAGCGGACGCTGGCTGGGACGCTGCAAGGCGGGCCAGCGCGCCGGCGACATGGTGCTGCCCAACGGCATCACGGTGAATCCGGTCGACGACGCACATCGCGCGCGCGGGCACGCGCATTGAATCGCCCGGATGTCGACCACGGGCCATGCAGCGCATGGCGCCGTGCGTATCGCAGCGCGGACATGACGCGCAGTCGAAAGCCTCCTCCACTCGCATCGCGGGCATCGCCCGTGACGCTTCCACGCATTTTTCTTGCAGTCAGAACGGGATGGATCATGCAGATTGCCGCAGCAGTGCAGGGACGAGGGGCCGACAGGCTCCATCAACGAAAGGGTGGCCGCGGCGTATTGGCTGCATGGGCGCTGGCCTTGCTGGCGATGCTCGTCGTCCCGGCGGTGCAGGCGCAGATCAAGAACGGTGGCTTTGAAGCCCAGAACTTTTCCGAATGGAAGCTGGAGAGCTATACCCGCTCCAGCAGCGCAATGCCGACGGTGCCGCCGACCAACAGCAGCCAGCTGACACTGGGCGCGCCGACCGGAACCGTGGCCAGCACGGCGACGGTCAATACCGCCTTCGGTGGCAACATGCGCGTGCTGACCACGCCGGGTACCGCGGCATCCACGAACGGCAATGGCGCGCGCTACCCGTTCTCCGGTACCGCATCCGCACTGCTGGGCGGTAACGGCTCGTGGTCCGCCTATGCGATGGAGCAGACCGCCACCATGGCGCTCAGCGACGTCGATCCGGTCGACGGCAAGGTGCACATCCGGTTCGCGATGGCGCCGGTGCTGAACAACCCGGGCCATCCGGCCGGGCGCCAACCCTTCTTCTTTGTCGAGGTCATCAACCTCACGAAGGGCAGTACCCAGCTCTTCCATACCTTCAACTATTCCAACCAGGCGGGCATTCCCTGGCAGTCGTTCGGCGCCTACCAGTTCACCAACTGGCAGGGCTTCGACATCGCGCCCGGCAATGGCCGCCTGGACGTGGGCGACCAGGTGATGCTGAAGGTCTATGTGGCCAACTGCGCCGACGGCGGCGCCGGCCACACCGCGCAGGTCTACATGGACGTGTTCGGCTCCAAGATGCCGGGCCTGAGCGTGGCCGCCATCGGGCCGTCCACCACCAAGCCCGGTGAGCAGGTCACCTACAACTACAACTACGTCAACAACTCGGGTGTCTACGCGCTTGGCGCGACGGTTCGTCTGGCAGCGCCGATCACCGAGAACGGACTGCCGCTCACGTTCGTGCCGAATTCCTGGCCGGCGAGCTGCACCGGGCCGCATGCAGGCACGGCACCGCGCGCCGAGTACATCGACTGCCCGGTAGGCGACCTGGTGGCCGGCGCCGGCAGCAGTTTCCCGGTGACGTTCACCGTGCCGGCCGGTGCGGCCACCACCGGTCCGAGCAACGTCATCAACAACGGCGACTACGATGTCCGGGCGAATACGGTCAGTCCGTTCATCGGGCCACTCGTCAAGGCCACCATTTCGCCTGCCTCGACCACACTTCTGGATCTCGGCGTCGCCGTCAGCAATGGCGGGGTGCCGTCCTATCTGGTGGGCGGTGCCGTGGCCTACACGGTCACGGTGACCAACAACGGCCCGGTCGACGCCACCGGCGCGACCGTCTCGCAAAGCCTGAGCGGCGCGAACGGTACCGCGGGCTGGACCTGCGCCGTGCCGTCGGGGAGCACGGCCAGCTGCGGCGCGACCGGCAGCGGCTCCGGCCCCATCTCCACCACGACGGCCAACCTGCCCGTGGGGCAGTCGCTGGTTTACACCGTCAACGGCATCACCGCCGCCGCCGCGGGCACCCCCGTGGTGACGGTGGTCAGCGTGGCGCCGCCAGCCGGCATGTCCGACAGCGTGGCGGCGAACAACACCGACGGCGTCAGCACGCCTGTCAGTGCCGCACAGCATCGACTCACCGCCAACACGATCGGTGCGGGCAGCGGACGGCTCAACGCCATTCCCGCGGTCTATGCCTGTCCGTCCGGAGGCGCGAGGACGGCCTGCAGTTCCGAGAACCTGGGCGAAGGCCAGGAGGCCTACCTGACGGCAGTGGCCGACAACGGCTCCCTCTTCAAGGGCTGGACCGGTGGCTGCACCACGGTGACCGGCAATGAATGCCATGTGCGGATGGGCACGCAGGACCTGCAGGTCACGGCGGAGTTCGCCACGGTCTGGCTGGTCACGCCGAGCATCACCGGCGGCACCTTGAACACGTCCTCGCCGCAGGTGGTCGAGGACGGACAGAGCACCAGCTTCACCCTTACCCCGACCACCGCCGGACACGTGCCGGTGATCACCACGCCGGGCGGCGCCAACACGTGCCAGGCCACGCTGAGCGGTCCCACCGCAGGCGCATACACCTACACCGTGACGCCGGTGACGCAGGACTGCGCATTCAACGTGGCGTTCGTCAGCATTCCGCGCCTGGCCATCACCAAGACCGCGTCGGTCGTGGCGCCCGCCTCGATCGCGGTCGGCGTTCCCTTCACCTACACGATCACGGTGACCAACAGCGGTGCCGCACCGACCTCGGCGATCGCGACGGTGACCGACGTGGTACCGACGGGCCTGAGCATCGGGGCGCTGCCGGCAGACTGCGCGACCAATCCGGGCGGCAGCCAGACCGTCGAATGCACGATCGCAGCGGGTCTGTCCAACGTGGGTCCGGCCAACACCGCGACCTTCGTCATTCCCGTCACGCCGCAGGGCGCGGTCAACAACACGACCGTGTCGAACACCGCCGAGGTGGTGGGCGGCGGCGATCCCGACTGCGCCACCGCAGGCAGCTGCACCAGCGCACCGGTGGAGACGGCGGTCGTCGCTTCCCGCCTGGCCATCGCCAAGAGCGGTGCGGGCACGGCCGTGGTCGGCGTGCCCTACGACTACACGATCACCGTGACCAACACCGGCACGGCATCGACGGCGGCCGTGGCGACCGTCACCGATGTGGTGCCGTCGGGCCTGACAATCGGCGCGCTGCCCGCAGGCTGTGCGCTTGCGCCGGCCGGCAGCCAGACCGTGGAATGCATGATCGCGGCGGGCCTGTCGAACACCGCTCCCGGCAACACGATGACCTACGTGATCCGCGTGACGCCCACCGCGGCGGCAGGCGCCAGCGTCAGCAACACGGCGACCGTCGAGGGTGGCGGTGATCCGGATTGCGCTGCCGGCTGCACCAGCACGCCGGTTGCCACGACGATCAATGCGCCCGCTCTGGAGATCACCAAGCTGGGACCGGCGAACGCGATCCGGGGTGTTCCTTTCGACTACACCATCGGCGTGCGCAACACCGGCACCGCCGATGCCACGGCCGATGCGACCGTGACCGATACCGTGCCCGACGGCATGACCGTCAACACCGCCACGCCCAACTGCACGATCGCTGGCCGCGACGTGAGCTGTTCCGTGGCGATGGCCGACCTGCAGGTCGGCGGTGCGGCAACGATCACCCTCAACGTGACACCGACCGCAGCGGGTAGCGCGGACAACATCGCGACCGTGACCGGCGGCGGCGACCCCGCTTGCGCGGCGGGTTGCAGCAGCACGCCGGTCACGACGACCGTCGCCGCACAGGCACCCTTGATGACGGTGCTGAAGTCGGTCACCTCGACCGGTCCGTACGGCGTGGGCAGCGTGATCGCCTACCAGTTCGTGGTTACCAACACGGGCAACGTGATGCTCAGCGGGGTCATGGTCAATGACGCGAAGCTGGATACGCCGGCGGTGTGTCCGCTGACGACCCTGGCGCCTGGCGCCAGCACGACCTGCACGGGCGTGCACACGGTGACTGCCGCGGAAGTGGCGGTGGGCAATGTGCACAACAGTGCGACGGTGAGCGGCCAGCCGCCGACGCCGCCGGGTGGCCCGACGCCGCCGGTGGTGACCAGTCCGTCGAGCGAGGTGGACACGGCCACCGCACAGGCGCCGTCGATGACGGTGCTGAAGTCGGTCACCTCGACCGGTCCGTATGGCGTGGGCAGCGTGATCGCCTACCAGTTCGTGGTCACCAACACCGGTGACGTGACGCTGAGCGATGTCGTGGTCAACGACGCGCAGCTGGATACGCCGGCCACGTGTCCCCTGACGATGCTGGCGCCGGGTGCGAATACGACCTGCACGGGCGTGCACACGGTGACCGTCGCGGAAGTGGCGGTGGGCAATGTGCACAACAGTGCGACGGTGAGCGGCCAGCCGCCGACGCCGCCGGGTGGCCCGACGCCGCCGGTGGTGACCAGTCCGTCCAGCGAGGTGGATACCGCTACCGAGCAACAGCCTGCGATGACGCTGGTCAAGTCGGTGACCTCCAGCGGACCGTATCGCGAAGGCAGCGTCATCCAGTACGCCTTCGATGTGGAGAACACCGGCAACGTGATCCTCACCGACGTGTCGGTGGTCGACACGCTGCCCGGCCTGAGCCCGCTGACCTATGCGTGGCCGGGGACTGCCGGGCAGTTGCAGCCTGGCGAAAAGGTGGTGGCGAACGCGACCTACACCGTGGCACCGGCAGATGTGCTGGCCGGCCAGGTGCACAACAGCGCGACCGCAACGGGTCAACCGCCGAATCCGCCGGGCGGCGTCACCACGCCACTGGTGGTGAGCAGCCCGCCGAGTGGCGTGGATACCGCCATCCTGCCGGTGATGGATGCCGTGGACGATGTGCTGGTGCCGGTGGACGGTGCCGAGGGCAGTGCGTCGGCGGGCAATGTCTACGACAACGACGTGATCAATGGCGCAGCCGTGGATCCGGCACGCATCGCCGGCACGGTGACCACACCGGCCACGCAGATCAATGGGGCTCCGGTGCCGACGCTGGATCCCGCATCGGGCATCGTGACCGTGCCGCCGGGAACGCCTGCCGGCACGT
This sequence comes from Pseudoxanthomonas sp. LH2527, assembly GCF_022539275.1. NCBI lineage: Bacteria > Pseudomonadati > Pseudomonadota > Gammaproteobacteria > Lysobacterales > Lysobacteraceae > Pseudoxanthomonas > Pseudoxanthomonas sp. LH2527. Next base: position 87,805 of record NZ_JAKZBW010000014.1, read on the forward strand.
ACACCATCGCGTACCGCATCTGCGAAGTGCTGAACCCCGACAACTGCGATGACGCCCAGGTCACGCTGGTGGTACTGGCCACGGCGATCAACGCCGAGGAAGACGCGCTGCTGCCGATCCGCAGCGGCGACGGCGGTACCTCGCCCAGTGTGCTGGGCAACGACACCCTGGGTGGCGATCCGGCCCTGATCGGCCAGGTCGCGTTGATGCCGGGCAGCTCGCCGCATGCCGGGTTGATGATGAATCCGGACGGCACCCTCACCCTCACCACCGGCACGCCGCCGGGTACGTACCGCTATCCGTACACGATCTGCGAAGTACTGAACCCGGGCAACTGCGACACCGCCGATGCCATCGTGATCGTCAGTGGCGAGGCGCAGCTGCGCCTGACCAAGACGGCCGGGGTGCGCGACGTGCGGACCGGTGATCTGGTGCGCTACACGATTTCGGTCGAGAACCTGGGCGATGGTCCGCTGGTCAACGGCAGCATCGTCGACACACCGGCGGCCGGCTTCGGCTATGTCGACGGCTCGTTGGCCGTCACCGATGGCGACAATGCCGCCACGGTGTCCGGCCACCATCCGGTGCGCTTCGAGGGTCTCGATATTCCGGTCGGCGGCAACGCCAGGCTGGTGTACATGATGCGGGTGGGTGCGGGCACGCGTGCCGGCACGCAGGTCAACCAGGCGCAGGCGCTGTCGTCGTCCGGCGTGCCGCTCTCCAACGTGGCCACCGCCGAAGTGACCCTGGTGGCCGACACGCTGCTGGATGACAGCCTGGTGTTCGGCACGGTCTTCAACGACCGCGACGGTGATGGCTGGCAGGACAGCGCCACGCTGAGCGGCGTGCGCGTGCAGGGTGGCTTCGCCGCCGATGCCTATGTCGCCGGTTCGACCACGCTCGATCGGGGAACGGGTCCGCTGCCGCAGGCCGACGCCAGCGCACCGCTGCTGCATGGCATTGCGCTGGGCACGGTGGAAGGTCTCCAGTCCGAGGCCGATCCGCTGCGCGACCGTCAGGTGGTGATCCGCCAGACGTTGCGCGCGCTGTCGTTCACCGACGACTTCGTCCTCACCAGCGACCAGGGCGTGACCCTGCGGATGGATCGCAACGGCGTGACGTCCGTGGAAACGGGCGGCAAGGCCGCCAGCGGCTTCACCGCGGCCATGCCGAGCGTGGAGCGCAGGATCGCCCGTGTCGAGAACGGTTATGTCGTGGACTATGTCATCGGCAACACCGGCATCGACGAACGCGGTGTCCCCGGCGTGCGCATCGCGACGGTGGAGGGCCTGCTGATCGAGACCGATCCGTTCGGCCGCTATCACCTGGCCGGTGTTTCCGGCGGCGCGTGGGAGCGCGGGCGCAACCTGATCCTGAAGGTGGATCCGTCCACCTTGCCTGCCGGTACCGAGCTGACCACCGACAACCCGCTGCTGCGCCGTGTCACGCCGGGCGTGCCGGTCCGCTTCGACTGGGGCGTGAAGCTGCCCGAGCAGGTGATCGGTGGCGGGCGCGGACAACTCGAAATCGACATGGGCGAGCTGCACTTCGCGCCGGGCAGCCACCAGCTGCCGCCGCGATACCTGCCGCTGATCACGGCCATGGCCGCCAAGGTGCAGGAGCACCAGGGCGGAGAGGTGGTGATCCAGGCCGATGGCGATACCGAGGCTCTGGCGTTCGATCGCGCCAACGCGGTGAAGGACGCGCTGATGGCGCAGCTCGATGCGGCCGCGGCGAAGGCGCTGGTGATCAGCGTGCGGGCAAGCACCGACACGCAGGCATCGCTGGTGACCGGCGTGCGCGCCGACACCGCCCTGCTGGGCACGGTGCTGTTCGACACCGACAAGGCGACGATCCGTCCCGAGTTCGTTCCGTTGCTGGACGCCATGGCAGCCGCGCTGGAGCGCAAGGGAGGCGGCGACGTCGTCATCGTGGGCCATGCCGACCGGCGCGGCCCCCATGCCTACAACGCCGTGCTGGGGATGCAGCGCGCGAAGGCGGTGTTCGACGCGCTGGCCGGACGGCTCGGTGCGACGGCGCGCAGCGCGTTGCGGGTGGAAATCGAAAACGACCCGATTGCGCCGCATGGCGCGCGGAACTAAGGGGCGGGTCATGGACAAGCGCATGAAGATGAAGTTGCTGGACTACACGTTGATCTCCCTGCTCGCCGGTGCGGCGCCGATGGTGGCCGCACAGGAGGCGGCGTCACCGACCGCGGAAGCGTCGGTGGAAGGCGAGGGCACGCAGGTGACATGCGATACGGAGCGCTGCACCGGCGAGGACGGGCTGTTCTTCCGGTTGCGCACGCGCAGCTACGACAGCCCGGTGACGCAGGGCGGCGACGCACCTGCCACGTCCACCGCGCTGCAGCCCGACCGCCGCGTGACGGTGGAAGCACCGCCGCCGGCCAAGGCCGTGGTGACCGGGAAATTCTCGATCGACCTGCCCGGTGGCGGCGTGATCTGGGCGACCGAAGATCCCACGCTCGGCCAACCGGAACTGTCGGTGTCGGCGCCGTCGCTGGCCGCCTTCGATGGAACCCGCATCCTCGAGCCGGTGCAGTTCTACGTGCGCGGCAACTATCCGGCGTTCATCGAAACGCTGGAGATCAGCGTGTACCGCGGCAGCGATGCCGACCTGATCGAACCGCTGGCGACGGTGCCGCTGGACGTGGCGGCCGTGAGCCGCGTGGAATGGGATGGCGCGTTGCCGGCCCGGTACCGTTTCCGCAAGGGCGATGAGCTGGTCTACGTGCTGCGCGCCACCGGTGCCGACGGCCAGGTCGACGAAACCCTGCCGCGCACGCTGCAACTGGTCTCGCCGGAAGAAGCCGAACGGGGCGCCAACGCCCTGCGTACCAGCACCGAGCGCCAGCTGGGCAATGCCCTGAGCATCGAACAGGCGCAGGCACAGCGCCTGGTCGACGACGTGTTCGCGGAGAATGGCCTGCGCCAGCAGAACATCCCGCTGTACGGCTCGCGCATCCGCATCCAGGGCCGCAACCTGCCGGCCGATGCCGCGTTGCGCATCAACGGGCAGGATTACCCGGTCGACCTTGAGCGCAAGTTCGTCGCCGAATACCTGGTGCCGGTGGGACGTCACCGTTTCGACATCGCCGTGGGCGGACGCGGCGCCAGCGATGCGCCGGCCCCGGCGCAGGCCCACACGCTGGATGTCGATGTCACCGGCCGCTACTTCTTCGGCGTGGGCCTGGCCGACGTGACCATCGCCCAGAACAGGATCAGCGGCGCGTCCGGCGCTTTCCAGGGCGACAGCCGCTACCAGGACGACGTCATCAGCGATGGCCGGCTGGCGTTCTACGGCAAGGCCAAGTGGCGCGGCAAGTACCTGGTGACGGCGCAGGCCGATACCACCGAGCGCGATCTGGAACGCCTGTTCGACGGGTTCACCAAGGCCGATCCGCAGGACATCTTCCGTCGCCTCGATCCGGACCTGTACTACCCGGTCTACGGCGATGACTCCAACACCTATCGCGACGTGGACACGATGGGCCGGTTCTACCTGCGCGTGGACTGGGACAAGAACCAGGCGCTGTGGGGCAACTACAGCACCGGCATCACCGGCACCGAGTTCGGCCAGTACCAGCGCTCGCTGTACGGTGCGGCACTGAACTGGCGCTCGAACGCCAGCAACCGCTGGGGCGATGCCGGCAGCGAACTGCGCGTGTTCGGCTCGCAGCCGGAGAGCGCGCCGGGGCACAACGAGTTCATCGGCACCGGCGGCAGCCTGTATTACCTGCGCCATACCGACCTGTTGCCGGGCTCGGACGTGGTGACGCTGGAGACGCGCGACCGCACCACCGGCCGCACCGAGCAGCGCGTGCTGCTGCAGCGGGGTGCCGACTACGAGATCGACGAACTGCAGGGCCGCCTCCTGCTGACCCGGCCTCTGGCGCAGATAAGCCGCGACAACAGTCCCACGCTGACCCGCGACACGCCGCTGGACGGCTTCGAGCAGCGTCTGCTGGTCGACTACGAGTGGGTGCCATCCGGATTCGACGCCGACGAACTGACCGTGGGCCTGCGTGGCAAGCACTGGTTCGGCGACCACATCGGCCTGGGCGCCACCTACATCGACGAGCGCCGTGCCGGCGAGGACTACACGCTGAAAGGCGGCGACCTCACCCTGCAGGCGGGCAAGGGCACGTTCCTGAAGGCCGAGTACGCCCACAGCGAGTCGTTCGGCTTGCCGGCGTTCTTCTCCGACAACGGTGGCCTGAGTTTCATCCAGCAGAACGACACCGCCTTGAACCGCGAGGGCGATGCCCGCTCGCTGGAGGCGCGTGCCAACTTCAAGGAGCTGGGCTGGACGGAACAGGACTGGAGCGCGGGCGGCTGGTGGCGTCGCACCGATGCCGGGTATTCGATTTCCCGCTACGACAACGGCCTGCCGGTGACCGAGTACGGTGCCGAACTGCTGGGTCAGTTCAACCAGAACCTCCGCCTTTACAGCCGCTATACCCGTGCCGAACGCGGTGACGATGCCCTGGTGCAGGCGCAGGCGACCCTGGAATGGCGGATCAGCGACGACGGCACGCTTGGCCTGGAAGTACGTCGCGTGGACGAGGAAAGCAGCGCCCTCGATGCGGTCGGCACGCTCGCCGCGCTGAAGTACCAGCACCGCATCGGCAGTGCGTGGGAAGTCTACGGCGTGGCCCAGCTCACCGTGGACGACGATGACGGCCGCTACGCCGACAACGACGCCTACACGCTGGGTGCCAAGCACCTGTTCGGCGACAACTCGTCGCTGGGCGCCGAGGTGACCGACGGTGATCGCGGCAATGCGGCGAGCGTCAACGCCGAGTACCGCCTCACTGCCGAGCATTCGTTCTACGGCGGCTACACGCATTCGACCGACACCACCGGCTACGACTCGCTGTTCAATCCGCAGGGGCAGAACGGCTGGACGCTGGGACAGCGCTGGCGCCTCTCCAGCCAGGTCAACGTGTTCAACGAAAGCCAGTTCCTGAAGGAGCGCGACGAGTCCGGCCTGGCGCACACCTTCGGCATGGATTTCTATCCGGCCCGGGGCTGGAACGCCGGCTTCACCCTGTCGGAGGGCGAGCTGGAGAACGCGCGGAGCGGCGGCGTGGTGGATCGTCGCGCGGTCAGCATCTCCGGTGGCCACACCTCGCCGGAGACCGACTGGCAGAGCAAGATCGAGTGGCGCGAGGACACCGGCGCGGAACAGCGCGAACAGTGGGTCAGCACCACCCGCCTGACCCATCGCTTCAGCGAGAGCTGGCGCGTCGCTGCCCGCTTCAACTATGCGGATACCGACGACACGCTCAATCCGCAGGAGGGCGCGAAGTTCATCGAGGGCAGCGTCGGTTTCGCGTATCGCCCCTGGAACAGCACGCGCTGGGGCTGGTTCGGCCGCTACACGTATCTGTATGACCTGGCGAGCATGGGTCAGCTGGGCGGTGCGGAGTACGACCAGCGGTCACAGGTCGTGTCGCTGGAAGGCGTGTACAAGCACGATCAGCACTGGGAGTTCGCCGGCAAGCTGGCGCGGCGCGAGGGCGAGGTGCGCATGGGCCGCGGGACGGGCGTGTGGCTGGATTCGGCCACCACCTTCGGTGCGGTGCAGGCCCGCTACGAACTGCGTACCAAGTGGCATGCGCTGGGCGAGTACCGCTGGCTGGACGTGGACGACGGCGGCGTGCGGCATGGCTTCCTGGCCGGCGTGGACCGTGACCTCAACAAGCACTTCCGCATCGGTGCCGGCTACAACTTCACCCGTTTCAGCGACGACCTGACCGACTTCGACTACGACCACCGGGGCTGGTTCCTCAACATGACCGGTACCTACTGACGGGTCGAGCGCGTCGCACGCAGGATGGAAAAGCGGGCTTCGGCCCGCTCTTCTTTGTCTATCGCCAGGTGTCAGGCCTCTTGGGGTCGTGCGCATGGCGCACGCTACGTGTCCCCTCTCCCTGCGTGCGGGGAGAGCAACTGTCTTGATTCAGGCTGTTTGGGAGGCGTTGAGATGGTCCCGCATGCGGGCGTTGAGGATGACCAGCAGTTTGCGCATGGATGCCACCAGGGCCACCTTGGCGGGTTTACCTC
>NZ_JAKZBW010000015.1:0-92317 GCF_022539275.1 Pseudoxanthomonas sp. LH2527
GGGCGGGCGGGGTCGCTGCTCAAGCTCGATGTCGCCGACGGCAGCCCAAGCCCGTCCGCCAGCCTGCGCTACGACCTCGCCGGCTTTGAAGTCGGCTACGACGGCCCCGCCGGCATCACGGAAGATGCCACCGTGCTCGTGTCCGCCCGCCGGCTCGACTTCGGTGCCTTCTTCGAGGACATCGAAGAACTGGACATCGGCAATCCCGTGCTGAGGGACATCCTGGTCAAGTCGGCCGTGCCGATCAACCCGTCCCACAAGCTCGAAGTGCTGCTCATCGATACGCGCGAGACCTACACGCGCGACGTGACCCACGTCTTCGAGTCGCCCAACTTCGAAGATGCATCGCTGCTCGATTTCAGGCAGGACAGCGATCTGTACGGGCTGACGCTGCGATCATTGATCGGTCAGGACGCTGTCTGGACCAACAAGGTCTACCACCGGGCCAGCAACAAGATCAGCTCCGAGGGCGAAGCCTTCCCCGATCTCGTGCCGCCCGGATCGCCCGCCTCCAGCTTCCCGGTGCGGGAAGACATCATCACCGTGACCGAAGACGAGACCGAGATCGGCTGGCGCAGCAATTTTGCGACGGTGAACCGCTGGGGTGCTTTCAATGCAGGCGTCCAGCTGACGCAGATCGACCTGGACTACCGCACCGTGCTGGATGGCGACTGGATCCGCTACGTCTACGATGGCAATGACGTCCGCCCGGACCCCGGCCAGCGCTTCATCGTGTTGACGCCGGAAAACATCAACGCGTCGCTGAGCAGGAAGACCACCAGCTATGCGGGCTATGTGGACCAGATCTTCAAGCACGACAGGTGGGACCTGCGCACGGGCGTGCGGCTGGAACGGGACGGCCTGGCGGACGAAACCCTCGTGTCGCCCAGGCTTGGGGTGAACTGGCAGCCGAGCAAGCGCGTCAGGTACTTCGCAACGGCAGGGCTCTTCCATCAGTCGCCCCGGTTCCTGGACCTCGCGGCTAACTCGGCGAACACGCTCGAGAACGAGGAGATCACCCACGTGAGCTTCGGGCTGGAGTACTTCCCGAACGACAGGTGGTCGGTGTTGGCGGAAGCCTATTACCAGGATCTCGCGAATCTCGTGGTCGACCTGGATCGGGCGAGCGGAACGTTCGCCAACCTCGGCGATGGCACGTCCTACGGCGTCGATGTCGTGGTCAAGGGCACGATCCGGGAGGGCCTGTACGCGACCGCGACCTACTCCTGGAACGATGCGGAGGTGGACCGGAAGGATGGCCGGGGCGCGGTGGCCGACGAGTTCAGCCGCGAACACGTGGCGACCCTCGGGCTGACCTGGGAAATCACCGATCGCTGGAAGGTGGCCGCGCGCTACAAGTACCTGTCCGGCAGGCCGGAGGATGCCTACCTCATCCACGAAGACGTCCTGGGCGCCGGACAACCCCTGCGTTACTCGAGGGAGACGACCGCGCGCGGCGTCGGTCGCAAGCCCGGCTACGGCGTGCTCAACGCCCGTGTCGACTATCGGCGCGCATTCGGCCCCATCGACGTCACCGCCTTTCTCGATGTCATCAACGTCACCTCGGCGTCGTCGACCGACGACACCGAGTTCGATTACCGCAGGGGCGTCAACGTGAAGGACGACAGCGAGGCGGAGCCGCTGATCGGACTTCGGCTAGACTACGCCTGGTAAACGGGAGACGGCAGATGGCACGCGCGCTTGATGCTGCGCCCATCAGGGCGTTGATCGTCGAGGACAACCGCGACATCTGCGGGAACATCGCCACGTACCTCGAAAAGCTCGGCTATGTCCTGGACTTCGCCCACGACGGCGTCACCGCGATGAACCTGGCGTTGACCAATCCGTTCGACGTCATCGTGCTGGACCTCATGCTCCCCAGGATGGACGGCCTCGCCTTCTGCCAGCGGCTGCGGGCCGAGGCCGAGATCGAAACGCCCGTGCTCATGCTGACGGCGAGGGACACGCTCGACGACAGGCTCAAGGGGTTCGACGCCGGCGCCGACGACTACCTGGTCAAGCCGTTCGCGCTGCAGGAGCTGCATGCGCGCATCCGGGCGCTGTACAAGCGGAGCCACCGGAATGGCGACAACGTGCTGACCGTCGGCGACCTGACGTTGAACCGGTCCACGCTGCAGGTGCAGCGGGCGGGACGACGGCTCGAGATCAATCCGGCCGGCATGAAGCTGCTCCGGCGATTGATGGAGGAGTCGCCGTCCGTCGTGGATCGCGACGAGCTGGAAACGCTGCTGTGGGCCGACGAGCGGCCGGATGGCGATGCGCTGCGCTCGCACATGTACAAGCTGCGGCAGGCCATCGACAGGCCGTTCGACCGGCCATTGCTGCATACCGTGCATCGCATCGGATACCGGATCGCAGAGGATTCCCCGTAATGCGGCGACAGAGTCTGCGCAAACGTGTCGAGTATGCGTTCGCGCTCTGTGTCGTCGGGCTCAGCGTGGCCTGGGGGCTCGCGTTCTATGCGGCCATCCGGTTCAGCGAAGACCGGGTGCTGGCCAATCAGCTGCAACGCGCCGCCGAAAACTATCCCGATCTCGCGACGAGTCTTCAGGGCTACGACGATGCCGGGCGCTTGCCGGAACCCCTGAGGGAATGGGCGCAGGCGGGTCCTGACAAGGGCCTGTACGAGTTCGTCGCCGAAGAGCTGCACGTCGCGGTCGTACCCGCCGACAATGCAGCGGGGCGCGCCTTCGTGGTGTTCGATGTCGCCGGGATCGAGGCAGCCTCTTCCGAGGACTGGTGGTGGCTCCTGCTCATTACCGGTGTGGTGGGGGTGCTTGGCGCCCTGGGTTTCGGCCTGGGCGTCCTGGTGATGCGCAGAGCGGTCGCACCGGTGGTGCAGCTCGCCGACGTGGTCGCGGGCATCGACCTGGAGCATCTGTCGGCCGGAGACCACAAGCTCATCGAGTCAGGCCGGTTCGGAAAGGACGAGGTCGGCGTCCTCGCCGGTGCCATCGAGAAGACGCTCGAGCGCATCAGCGCGTTCGTCATGCGAGAGCGGGACTTCACCGGTTCCGCCAGCCACGAGCTGCGGACACCCATCACCGTGATCACGGGCGCGATCGAGCTGCTGGAGCAAAGCGATCTGTCGGACGACGACGTGAAGGCGGTGGATCGGATCCGGCGCGCGACGCTCGAGATGAAGTCCACGATCGAGATGTTCCTGTGCATCGCGCGCGAAACCGACGACGGGCTGTATGGCGAACAGTTTCTGGTCGCGCCCCTGGTAAGCCGGGCGGTCGACCAGCAGCGCTACCTGCTGAACGGCAAGCGCGTCGACGTTGAGATCGAAAGCCTCGCAAAACCCGTTCTTCGCGGGCATCCGCAAGCCTTCCTCATCGCCGTCACCAACCTGATCAGGAACGCGTTCGAGCAAACACCCGTCGGGCAGGGGCCGATCACGGTTCTGCTCAAGGAGCACGAGCTTCTGGTCACCAACCGGTTGGGCGGTGATGAAGTTGGGCGGCTCGCGCCCGCCGGCCCCGCTTCCAACGGACATGGCCTGGGGCTGGGCATCGTCCAGCGCCTGTGTGAACGCAACGGCTGGGAATTCTCGCTGCAGGTGGACGAGGCCCACGTAACCGCCCGTCTTTCGTGGTAAGCGCGACGGTTCCTTCGCGGACATCAGACGGGTGGCTATCAACAGCCCAGACCTGTCGCCGGGCAATTCAAGTCGAACGACGCTGATCGGCGTGGTACGAACCGCGATCGCGCAGACACCTTAAGGTGTCCCTTTAAGATCGGAGGATCCCTGGCGAGCGAGCGATCCATGGGCGAGTCAAACGCCGAGACGATTGGGCAGGTCAGCTAGCGACCCAAAGCGGACGTGGCCGTGATGGAAGATTAAGGCTCGCGATGGTGCTGTGAATTCATATCGTTGGCATGACCGTCGATTACCAACTATCAGATCAAGCGGTCCCAGCTGGAGAGCTGACTGCCTTAAACCAATAGCCCACGCCGCTTCCGGAGACTCCGGCACCCCACATGGCGGTGGCTTGATCGAGCTCAGGGATAAGCACCAATGCAATTCCCAGTACGAATGCGAAGAAGGCGATCATAGGCTCCAAGCGCGCACGCATATGATTGGTTACTGCACCTGGCTTGCTATCCCAGTGCTTGGCCAAGAGCATGAAGTAGGCAACTAAGAACGCGATCACACAAAGTGAAAATAGTGCGAGAAAGACGATACTCCAGATTCGGCTCGATGTCCCTTCCGGCTTATCGGACGAAGTCGATGCCTCAAGGAGCATCGACTCTAGTTCCCGCATATCCGTGGCGACATCGGCAGTGGGATACTTTTTGCTTAAGGTGGGCTCTAGCTTCCCAGCCTTTTCTACTTCAAAGACTGCCGATTTCACGAACTCGGCACTGAGATCGGCATCACCGGTCTTGCGCAGGTAGACCGTAGCCTTCCCGAGATAGTCGCTGGCGCGCTCGAGGTGAAGCTGAGCATCTGGAGTCTTCGCGCTGGCTAGGAGCAGGCTCACGGTGCTTTGAATCTCCGCGAGCCTTACAAGATGCGCAGAGAATGGTCCTTTGGAGCTATAGTTGTGAAAGCTTGGAAGCGTGATCGCTATGAAAATAGTGAGTAGTACAAGGATAAGTACCGTAATGCCAAGCCGGTTCCCGATTGGACTAATACGGCTACACCTGTAGGCGGCTTCAAGTGGCTCGTCGCCGGCAGCTGTTCTCACCTGTTGACTGGAACGACGGGAGTGACGGGACAAGAGCCACATGCAAATTAGCGTGGCGAGTCCGAGAACGAATGCCCACAGGTTCATCCACTCCCCCTTTATCTCCGGGATAGATTGCCTATACGGTGACCATCATCTTTTTGCCTAGTAGCCTGCCTGTCGATAGCCGAGAACTACGAGTAAACAGTTGGTGCCTACTAATGATTTCGCCTGAGCTCGATGAAGAAAGCGCGCATCTCTGCGCAACTTCTACCTACGAGTAGTGCAGGAATCAACCAATGACTAGCCCTCAAGCTCAGCCCAAAATCTGTGGCGCCAGGAGTACATGGCAGCAACGGTTGCGATATCGCCTGAACTCAATTTGCCGTTTCGTGGAATTGGGTCGCCGTTCCTCCTCGTAATGGTGTGCTTGCCGTTGGCGCTAAACGCCAACGAGTCGTAGTGCATGATGGACTCGACATCGTAGGCGCCAAAGTCGTGCCCATTCTTTATCACCTGATCAAACTGGAAGCCTTGGCCCCCTAGGATGTTCTGGCGATGGATTTGGACATGCTGGTCGCGGTCGGATCTGCCGTGCTCATGCCACAGTCCTAGTACGTGACCAATCTCATGCATAACCGTGTCTAAGGCGGCATCCTCGCGAAGCGTCACCGTTTGCGCTCTACCAGTACACCCAACCTCGGAGGTATTCATGAGGCCAGGCATGAATACTACATAAGCCTTCTCGGCTTCGTAACGCTTGAATCTTACGGGTGTCGTTTGTTCCCAACGCGCAGTAGCTTCGGCTACGAGATCGATCAGCGTGACGTGGCTGGCATAAGGAACCACCCCTTTCTTCCAGAGCGCAGAGCGGCCCTTGACGCGGTTACCGAACACCACAGTGCGATGCTTGATTACCCCCTCGGCGATCCGCAGCGGCGCAACGACTATGTCGCCTTCAAAGTAGTAGCGCCCATGGGCTTCAACACACTCAAGCACGTGGAGGCCACTCCTGCGACCGACTGCCGCGACATCAACCGTCACGTTGACCCGCCTGCCCGGCGGAGTCGCAAAGGGGCTGCCTGATCCTGTCATTGTTGAGACTCTCCGTGTGATCAAGAGTCGGGGCATGTGTATCCTCCCGCTTCGATGATCGCGCGACAGGCTTCAAGCTTGTTGCGCTTCTGCAGTGCCTCTAGTGCTTCAATTGCCGCCTTGTCTTCTTTAACGTCAGCCGTGGCTCGGGCCGCCTGAAATGCGGTGCGGGCTTCCGCGATTGCTTGCACTCCGCCCGTTATCTCCTCACCGCGAGCTCCGGACGACCAACCGAAAGAAGTCCGTCGGCCGAACTCATCCAATGTTAGTGCCAGAGATTTGGATCCACCGAATCCGGCGCTCAGAGGAAAGTAACTGTAGTCGCCCGCTTGCGGTAGCGGGAAGGTTACGCGAGCCAAGCTGCCGCCAGTGCCACCAACTAGATCGGGCTCCGCTTTGGGGCGGTTCGTCTTCTCAATCGGGATCGTCGGATCCGGCTGCGCATCAACAAAGTTGGCGCTGACAACCGTTAGCTCCACCAGCTTAGGTTCGAGAAAGACGAGCGTAGTGGCGCAAGCTTCATCCGAGCACTTGGGTGGCGACACCCAATTGTCCGGATCGATCTTCTTGGTGCTGACGTAGGTTTCGTACTGAGGCTTTGCAGTGTCAATCAAACAATCAGAGCTAGCACCTGGCTCCCAATCCGCCACACACCACGCGAGATTGAAGTTAGAGCGATCTGCTTTGGATTCGAGCCACTTGCTCAAGTCCTCCTCGGTCCAACTCACCAGGCCAGCACTCTGCTTCACATCGATAGTCAGCAGCTTGCTTAGTGTGAGAGTGAGAGGTCCCGATTCAATTCGCCCCAGTTCTGCTGCCAACGCGTCGATCTGCTTCATTGTTGCTGCAGGGTTCTTCCCCAGGTCATCTCTGAGCCGCTTGATCTGGGACTTAAGTGCGGTATAGCGATTCAGTGCATTCTCTGTAGCCGCGTTGCATGTAGAAATAGCTGGACGCGAGTCTGGAGATGGTGCGCCAGGGAGAAGCGTCGCAATCTTGAGGGCGTTGATCACAATGGCCCCGGAGCGGTCGGCCACGCTCGCGTTGATAGATTTAATGGCGCGGTGCGGGTGTAGTTCGATTTTTAGGTCACGCTTCTTGCTGAAGGAAACCAACTGCTCACCCTCGATACGACGCGTATGCACCGGATAAGGGCTCGCGCTTGCGACAGGCGCCAATGTCACCTCGGCTTTCGCTTTGGGCGCGCTACCACATTGCGAGAGTACTAGGCGTGCCGTCAGCTGGACATGGGTGAACGGCAACGAGTAGTCGATATGGGCGGCATCTATGCCCTGCTTAGGCTTGGGGCGATGCGCGCAGCCACAGGTTAGGACAACCAGATTAGCGCAGAGCATGAGACAGACAGATGAGATCTTCATAGGAATGAGGACTCCTGGCCAGAGAATTGGTTTTACGACACAGATGCGCCGGCGCGACGCCTGTGACCCCTTTCTAACCGGGCAACGGCTTATCTACTTGGCCTCGGCCATTTTCTCTATCCAATCAGACGAGCGGCGAAACCGGCGTAAGACTGATTACTCCAGCTGCAAGTCGTGCGCAGAGTGGCGCGACGCCTTTGCACATGTAAACGTTCTGTATGAGCTCAATGGGGGACGCATTCTTCAGTGCTACAGCGGGGCGACTTAGAAGCTCCTACTGGATGACGCGTTCTTTGAGCAAGTCGAGAGCACTGTTCGCAACTGCCTGCATGCTTGCAATGTAGTCATCCAAGCTGCATAGCTATAGTCCAAGTAATCTATTCAAGCCGTCCTTCTTTAGCCAGTCGTGGCCTTGAATCCCGCTATTGGCGTGAGGGTTCGGCTTTGTCGCATGAGCAGGTTGCTGATGCAAAGATTCAACTAGCCTCAGTTCGCCGCGATGCAAACTTGGCACTCTTACGGCGCGGGGCTCAACAATTCCCTGAAGCTGAGGCCGTTTCACGGCGAAACTTGATTCAGGTGTTGGGCGATGTCCGCTTCTGACCGAAAGCAGACTCGTTGATTCAAAGGTCCGCTATGGCTCAGAAGCCACACGACCACACCCGATCCGTCGCTCCGTCGATGTCTTGTGCCAGGCCACACCGCGTCATCACCGAGCCTCACGTCTCCGCCTCAACAACCGTCTCCACCAACGCACAGAAGGCGGCTTCCCGCGATACGCCACCTCCGCAGGGACACGCAGGACGACATCGGTTCCCTTGCCGCCTTTGGACTGCAGCTCCAACGTCGCGCCGATGCGCTCGGCGCGTTCGCGCATGCCGGACAGCCCCCAGTGGCCGCTGCGCCCGCCGGCCTGCAGCACTTCCCGCGGCAGGCCCACGCCGTCGTCGCGGACGCGCACGGCCAGCCCATCGGTGTCGTAGGCCAGTTCGACAACCACGTGGGCGGCGTGCGCGTGCTGGAAGGCGTTGAGCACGGCCTCGCGCGCGATGCGGTAGACCTCGTCGCAGACCAGCGGATCCAGCGTGCGCGGGGTGCCGTCCACGATCATGCGGAAGTCGATCGCGTAGTCGGGCACCAGTTCCTCGCCCAGCGCGGCCAGCATGTCCGGCAGCTCACCCGGCGGATGCGCGCGCAGGTCCAGCACGCGGCCGCGCGCTTCGCCCATCACGTCGTCCGCACGTTGCAGCACGCGCTCCATCGCCGCATGGGTCGGCGCGTCGCGGCCCAGCGATTCGGCCACCGCATGGAAGCGCAGGATCAGCCCCTGCACGCTCTGCAGCAGGGTGTCGTGCAGCTCACGCGCGATCCGCTCGCGCTCGCGGTGGCGTTCCTGCAGGCGTTCGCGGATCTGCGCGGACAGGTGGCGCAGGCGCAGCAGGTAGGCGATCCAGAGCAGGGAGACACCGGCCACCACGCACAGCACCACGAACCACGGCGTCTGGTAGTAACGCGGCGCGATGACGATGGGCAGCGAGGCGCCGACGCTGTTCCATACGCCATCGTCGTTGGCGGCGATCACCTGGAAGACATAACGGCCGGGGCCCGGATCGTTGTAGAAGGCGGTGCGCCGCGTGCCGGCGTCCTGCCAGCCCTCGTCGTAGCCGACCAGCCGGTAACGGAAGCGCACCCGCTCCGGGATGGACAGGCTGAGCGCGGTGTAGGCGATCTGCAGGTTGCGCGTTCCCGGCGGCAGCTGCATCGCACCGCCCTGCACGCGATGCAGGTGATCGTCGACAGTGAGCGACAACACCGTGACCGGCGGCGGAAGGGGATTGCGGCGGATCGCGACCGGATCGATCGACACCACACCACTGGTGGTGGCGAACCACAGTTTTCCGTCGCGTCCCTCGGTGGCTGTGGGGATCGGGCGGAACTGCGCGGGCACGCCCGGCAGGCCATCGAGGAAGTCGAAGCGCTCGTAGGCGGGCGCATCGGCGCGCGCGTCGAACAGCCGCGGAACGTCGGTCGCCTTGATGTGCAGCACCCCCTGCGCACCGTTCAACCACAGGTCGCCCGCACGCGTCTCGATGATCCCGCTGATGCCGCGGAACGGACTGTCGGGCAGCGGACGCAGGGCGTGCAGCCTGCCGTCCGCGTAGCGGGCCAGGCCACGCTCGCCGCCGATCCAGATGCCGTCGCGCCCTTCCACCAGCGCGGTGACGTTGCCCACCCGCAAGCCCTGCGCAGCCCCGATCGCCTGCACGGCCTCGCCCCGCATCACCGCGATCTGGCCGCGCGCATAACCCATCCACAGCGCACCGTCGGCCGCCGACAGCAGCACCAGCGGCGAGGAGCCGGGCGGCAGGCCGGTGCGACCGCGCACCTGCTGCCAGCGACCGTCCGCCAGGCGGTGGATGCCGGGCGTGTTCAACGACACCCACAGCACGCCGTCCGCATCGTGGGCGATCGCCTGCACGCCCGAGTAGCCCGAGACCGGCAGCGGCGTCACCGGCGTGGCGCGCCCATCACGCCAGCGCCAGAGTCCGCCCGGACCGCCCAGCCACACGGTGCCGTCGCGGTCGCGGTGCGCGGCGGTCAAGGGCGGCGGCAGGTCGGCCTCACGCCAGTGCGCACCATCCCGTTCCAGCAACGGACGATTGCGGCTGCCGACCAGCAACGTGCCGTCGGCATCGGTGACGAGGGCGAAATCCTGCGCGCCATCAGGCAGCGTCGCGGGCACGACGTTGGTGTGGCGGAAGCGGTCCAGCCCGCGGCTGCTGCCCACCCACACCGTGCCTTCCCGATCTTCCAGCACCGGCAGCAGGTAGTCGGCGCTCAGGCCGTCGTCCTGGCGGAAGCGCTCGAATGCCGCGTCGTCGCTCGTCGCGACCGGCCGCAGCGGCTGCGCCAGCCGGTGCACGCCCTCGCCCATCGTGGTGGCCCACAGCGTGCCGTCGCGATCGAACAGCAGGCCGGCGGACGGCGTCGGCAGGGAATGCGTGGTCACCGCACGTTCGAGCGGCAGCTGGCGCACACCGCCTTCGTTCTCGGCGATCCACAGACCGCCATCGGGCGCCTGCGCGATCTGGCTGATGCGGCCCACGGCGATGTCGAGCGTCTCGAACACCTGCGCACCTTTCCGCAACCGCGCGATGCCGGCGTCGGTCGCCACCCACAGCGTGCCGTCGCGATCGGTGAACACCGTGCGCGCCTGCGTGCCGGGCACGCGCCAGTCGCGATCGACGCGATACCAGCGCCCCTCGTGCAGGTACACCAGCCCGCTGAAGGTCGCCGCCCACAGGCGGCCATCGGCGCCCTGCGCGAAGCGAAACACCGTGCTGGTGGGCAGTCCCTGCGCTTCGCCGTAATGGGTCAGGCGGTTCGCCTGCAGGAAACTGACCGCGCCGTAGCGGAAACCGATCCACAGACCGCCGTCGGCGGTGGCGTACAGGGTGGAAATGCTGGTGGCGGGAAACGCCTGGCCATCGTCGGGCGCATAGCGCTCGAACTGCACGCCATCGAAACGGAACAGGCCCACCTGGGTGGCCAGCCACAGATAACCATCGGTGGTCTGCGCCAGCGCGGTCACCTGCCCCGGCGCACCCTGCTTGACGGTCCACGCGGTGTGGTGGAACTGGGCGATCTGCCGCTGCGGATCCAGGGCATGCGCGAACGGCGCGCACAGCAACAGGCACAGGCCGGCCAGCCACGTGCGTGGCCCGCACCGGCTCCCGGCACGCCCGTCCTGCCTGCTGCACGCGCTGGCCAACCTGCCCCCTTGGTGAACCGCCGACCCCGTCCGTCCGCGCCGGCACGCCCCTCCGCGCGCGACGCGTCAGCTCACTTTAACCGAGCCCGCCTCGCGTGTCGGATTCCCCTGTCGAACGTCATCCGGTGCGGCCGATCCGGACGCACCCGCCGCAACGGACGCACGCGAGCGTGCCCGGCGGCTCATCGCCGCAGGACACTTGGGGTGGTGGCAGTGCATCCGGTCCGGATGCACGTGATGGGCGGGCGCGTAGTGACGCCCGCCTGCGCGGCCGGCGGCTTCGCTGGTCGCGGCCGTCCCTGGCCGCGGCGATGGCGTCAGGCCGCCGCGAACGCCAGCAGGTCGGCGTTGAGCTGCTCGCGGCTGGTGTCGCCCAGCGAGTGCGAGCCGCCGGGATAGATCTTCAGCGTCGCGCCCGGCACCAGCTTGGCCGACAGCCTGGCCGAGGCATCGATCGGCACGATCTGGTCGTCGTCGCCGTGGATGATCAGCGTGGGCACCTCGAACTTCTTCAGGTCCGCGGTGAAGTCGGTTTCCGAGAACGCCTTGATGCAGTCGTAGGCGTTCTGGAAGCCGGACTGCATGCCCTGCGTCCACCACGCGCGGATGTTGCCCTCCGACACCTTCGCGCCGGGCCGGTTGTAGCCGAAGAACGGACCGCTGGCGACGTCGAGGAAGAACTGCGCGCGGTCGGCGAGATACGCCTGGCGGAAGCCGTCGAACACCGACATCGGCAGACCGCCCGGATTGGCGTCGGTCTTCAGCATGATCGGCGGCACCGCACCCATCAGCACGGCTTTCTTCACCCGTTTGGTGCCATGCCGGCCGATGTAGCGCGCGACCTCGCCGCCGCCGGTCGAATGGCCGATCATCACCACGTCCTTGACGCCCAGGTGCTCGAACAGCTGCTCCAGGTCGTCGGCGTAGGTGTCCATCTCGTTGCCCTGCCAGGGCTGGCTGGAACGGCCATGGCCGCGGCGGTCGTGGGCGATGCAGCGGAAGCCGTTGCTGGCCAGGTGGAAGATCTGCGGGTCCCAGGCATCGGCGCTGAGCGGCCAGCCGTGGCTGAAGGAGACCACAGGCCCCTTGCCCCAGTCCTTGTACCAGATCGTCGTGCCGTCTTTGGTGGTGAAGGTCGCCATGCGTCGTTCCTCGTGGGGGATGGTGGGAGAGCGGGTGCCCGCTGCCGTCAGCGACAGGGCGGGAAGCGCGGCGAGCGCGGTGGCCGCCGCGCCGGCGACCAGCACGCGGCGTCGTTGCGGATCGGCGGGCGTGGCGTCGTGATCGCGCATGCTGAGGGTCGCCTTGCGGGTGTGGAGACCGTGTCAGCGTGCACGCCCGCCATGACGGCGCGATTGCACATCCGTGCGCGAACCCGCGCCGCGATCAGAGCGGCATGATGCCGCGCTTGATCGCGATGGTGACCGCATGGGTGCGGTCGTTGGCGCCCAACTTGGAGAGGATGCTCTTCATGTGCGCCTTGACCGTCTCTTCCGAGATACCCAGGTTGCGCGCCACGCGCTTGTTGGCGTTGCCCTCGGCCACCTGCCGCAGCACGTCGATCTCGCGTCCGCTCAGGCCGTCGTCGGCCACGTGCGCCGCCAGGCTGTCGGCGACTTCCGCCGGCACGCGCCGGCCGCCGGCATGCACGGTGCGGATGGTGTCGACCAGTTCGCGGCGCAACATGCTCTTCAGCAGGTAGCCGTGCGCACCGGCGCGCAGCGCACGCAGCGCCTGCACGTCGCCCTGGTAGGTGGTCAGCACCACGATGCGCGCGGCGGGATCCTGTTCGCGGATCGCGCGGATCGCGCTGATGCCATCCATGCCCGGCATCTGCAGGTCCATCAGCACCACGTCCGGGCGCAGCCTTGCATACAGTTCGACCGCCTCGGCGCCTTCGCTCGCCTCGGCCTGCACGCGCATGTCCGGCTGCGTGGCGAGCACCGCGGCGATGCCTTCGCGCAACAGCGGATGGTCGTCCACGACCAGCACCCGGATCGTGCCATCGGATGCGGAAGGGCTGGCGGAAGAAGGAGAGGCCAAGGGTGCGGGCTCAGGCCGGAGTGCGCGCCACCATAGCGCGCCATCCGGTCCGGCGCGAAGCCCCAATACGGGGGACCCGCGCATGGCCGGCACGTGCTTGCCGCTGCCCGCCGCCCGCCGGGATCGGCGATGCCGCAGCCTCCCCCGATTGGGGGAGCCGTCGACTACGCCGATTGGGGTTCCGGTGCCACGCGCGCCCCCGCACCTTAGACGAAGGGGACCACGCGATGCGCGCAGCGCACGCCACACAGCCGACCACAGACCATGACGCCAGCCTGCCAGGATCTCCACGCTTCCGATCCACGCCCTGCCGCCGGCCTGAACGAGCGCGCCTTCCGCCGTGCGGACACCTTCATCCTGCACAACCTCGGCCGTAACTTCACGCTCGCCGACATCGCCTCGGCCGCCTGCATCAGCCGCTTCCACTTCGCCCGCCAGTTCCGCCAGCGCACCGGCTGCAGTCCGATGGCCTACGTGATGCGGCTGCGCCTGGAGCGCGCGAAGGAAATGCTCGCGCGCGGCGACCAGCGCATCGCCGACACCGCGGCTGCGCTCGGCTTCTACGACCAGAGCCACTTCACCCGCACCTTCCGCCGCGCCATCGGCGTCTCGCCGCGCGCGTTCTCGCGCCAGCACCATCACGCCGGGACCACGGGAGCGGTGCGCACACTGGCCCCGTCGGAACCGTCCTACGCGCACGCACATCCCTGAGGAGCAATGACGATGGCCAGGATCCTGGTGCTGTACTACTCCGCCTACGGGCATATCGAAACGATGGCGCAGGCGATCGCCGAGGGCGCGACCGGCGCCGGCGCGCAGGTCGACATCAAGCGCGTGCCCGAACTGGTGCCCGAGGACGTGGCGCGCGCCTCGCACTACAAGCTGGACCAGCCTGCGCCCATCGCCACGATCGCGGAACTGGCCGACTACGACGCGATCATCGTTGGCACGGGTACACGCTTCGGGCGGATGAGTTCGCAGATGGCCAACTTCCTGGACCAGGCCGGCGGCCTGTGGGCGCGCGGCGCCCTGCACGGCAAGGTCGGCGCGGCGTTCACCTCCACCGCCACCCAGCACGGCGGCCAGGAGACCACGCTGTTCTCGATCATCACCAACCTGCTGCATTTCGGCATGGTGATCGTCGGCCTGGATTACGGCCACGCCGGGCAGATGACGCTGGACGAGATCACCGGCGGCTCGCCCTACGGCGCCAGCACCATCGCCGGCGGCGACGGCTCACGCCAACCCTCGGAAAACGAACTGAAAGGCGCCCGCTACCAGGGCCGCGTGGTGGCGGAGACGGCGATCAGGCTGCACGGCTGACAGCCGAACCCTCCGCCTGTCAGCGCATCGCCCGCAGCGCGGACCACGCTTCCGGCGTGTTGCAGTTGCGTAGCGCCGCCCGCCACGGCGGTGCGGGCAGGTATCTCGCCTGCAAGCGCGCCTGCAGCGCACGCAACGATCGGGCGCGCTCCTCACGCGCGCCCATTTCGTCCATCACCGCACGCACCCGCGCATCGATCCGCAGCACCATCGGCAGCGGGTGATCCTCCACGCAGGCGCAGGCGGCCTCGGTCGCCAGCAAAGCCTGCAGCAGGTCGGCGGACAGCAGTGGCATGTCGACCGGCACCACCATCCATGTACCGTCCTGCAGGCGCGGCGCGAGTTGCGCCAGTGCGCCCATCGGCCCGGTGTCGGGCATGCCGTCCGGTATGCCGTCGAACTGCGGGTGATTCCCGCTGACGACCACGTCGTTCGCGCCCGCAGCGAGCAGCAACGTGCGCATGTGCGTCAGCAGCGTGCCGTCGCCCCAGGGCAGCGCAGCCTTGTCCGTTCCCATGCGCGAGGAGCGTCCGCCCGCGAGCAGTACCGCACGCCATTCGCACGTCATGCCGGGAGCCATCCAGGTGGATGCAGATGGCTGTGACCATGCACCTGCACGCGCGTCCCCGCTTCGATGCGCGCGGCGTCGGCAGGCAAGCTGATCCACACCGACGACTGCGCGAACGGCAGCAGGCGGAACGAGGCCTGCGCCTCGGCGACACAGGCGTGCAGGCGACCTTCGCCGTCGCAGCGCAGGTGGCCATGCAACACGGCATGCAGGCCGGCGCGCTTTTCGCAGGTGGCGGACAACGGCAGGCGGCGCTCCGTTTCCAGCGGCATCCCCAGCCACGCGCGCAGCAACGGCTCGACCAGGAAGCGGAAGCCCACCGCCGTCGACAGCGGATTGCCGGGCAGGCCGACGAACACCGGACCTTCGCGCAGCCGCGCGGCCAGCAGCGGCTTTCCGGGCCGCATCGCCAGGCCATGGAAGCGTCGTTCGGCATCGCGCGCTGCCAGCGCGGCGGGCACGAAGTCGTGGCAGCCCTTCGACACCGCACCCGTGCTGAGCACCAGGTCGACGCCGAGCGCCAACGCCGCATCGATGGCGGACTGGAAAGTGGGCACGTCATCGCCAACGCGCGCGTGGTGGACCAGCTCCGCGCCTGCGGCCGCGATCGCGGCAGCGAGATAAGGCGACGTCGCATCGTGGATGCCGCCGGGCGGCAACGCCTGGCCGCTTGCGACGACTTCGCGACCGGTCGCCAACACGGCCACGCGCGGACGCCGTGCGACCGCGACCTCGCTCTGTCCGACGCCGGCCAGCAGCATCAGCTGCGCGGCGTGGAGCATGGTGCCCGACGCCAGCAACGCGTCGCCTTCCCGCACGTCCTCACCGCGGCGGCGGATATGCGCCCCCGGCGACGCGTCATCCCGCAGGCGGACGCGTGCATCCGGCAGCCGTTCAATGCCTTCGAGCGGCACCACGGTGGCCGCCCGCGTCGGCAGCGCCGCACCGGTCATGACCTCCCAGGCATGCGCATCGTCCTGCGGTGGCACGTCGCCCGCCGCGATCCACGACGCCACCTCCCAGCAGCTGCCGGCGCGTGCTGCCGGTCCATCGCCGGCCAGCGCCACCCCGTCCATCGCGGCGTTGTCGAACGCGGGCAGGGCCAGTGTACTGACGATGTCGCCGGCCAGGATGCGCCCGGCCGCACGGCCCAGCGCGACGCGCTCCTCGCCGCACCGCGCGGCGCCCTCCAGCAGCCGTGCCACCGCCTCGTGATAACCGATCACTGCCCCTCGCTCTCCTGAACCCGCATGCCCGCGCAGCCTAGTGCCAGCTTGCGCGCTTGCCAAACCATCGGCCGATGCGTGAGCCATGACCGACCTGATGATTCCCCGGTTCCGGCATCATGTAAACGAACGCCGTCCTTGCGGCCATGACCGCGCCCCCGCCATGAGTCCCGCCCCGGCGCGCTGCGCCTGGCGGTGCACGAACACGGCTTCGATGACCCTGCCCCTGCCCGAGGAACCCGCATGACCACGATCCGCACCGCGACCGACGACGACCTGCCGCGCATCTTGGCGCTGCTGACGCAATCGTCGCTGCCGACGGCGGATCTGGTGGATGCGGTGGCGACGTTCCTCGTCGATGAGCGCGACGGCGCGCTGGCCGGCGTGATCGGCTTGCAGCGCTTCGGCCAGGCGGGCCTGCTGCGCTCGCTCGCCGTGGCGCCCGCGTACCAGGGCCAGGGCATCGCGCGCCGGCTGGTAGCGGCACTGGAAACCGAAGCGCGGCAGCAGGACATCGATGCCCTGTATCTGCTGACGCAGACCGCGGAGCGCTTCTTCACCCTGCAGGCATTTGAAGCACTGCCGCGCGATCAGGCGCCCGCAGGACTGCAGGCCTCGGCGGAATTCCGTTCGCTCTGCCCGGCGTCGGCGGTGTGCATGCGCAAGCGGCTGTCGGCCGTCGCGCCACGCTGAGGCCGCCACCGACAACGCTCAGGCCAGGCTCGGCAGTTCCACCGACACGGCCAGGCCGCCGAGCTGCGACGACGGCCCCAACCGGATCGTGCCGGCATGCGCGATGACCACTTCCTTGACGATCGCCAGGCCCAGCCCGCTGCCTTCGTGGTGGCCGCCCAACCGGCGATAGAAGCGGTCGAACACGCGCTCGCGCTCCTCCTCGGGAATGCCCGGGCCGCTGTCGTCGACCGACAGGAAGGCTTTCTCGCCGCTCTTCCACGTGCGCACCGCGATGACGGCGCCGACGGGCGCGTGGCGCGCGGCGTTCTCCACCAGATTGCGCACCAGCAGGCCGAGGGCGACCTCGTCGCCGGACACCTGCACGGGCTGCAGGTCCAGCCGCAGCACCTGGCTCCTGGCATCGAGCAGGGGCCGCGCCGCATCGATCTCGGTGCCTGCCAGCGCCGCCAGGTCCAGGCGCGCGCGTTCGGGAACCCGGCCCGTGCTTTCGGCGCGGCTCAATGACAGCAGCTGGGCGACCAGGCGCTCGACGCGCAGCACGCTGGCCGCCAGTTGCTGCTGCGACGCGTCGCGCTCGTCGTCGTCGCGGGCGTGGCTCACGTTGTCGGCATGCACCTTCAACGCGCTGATCGGCGTACGCAGTTCGTGCGCGGCGTCGGCGACGAAGGTGCGCTCGCGCGCCAGCGCGATATCCAGCCGTTGCAGCAGGCCATTGATGGCGTCGACCAGGCCGCGCGCTTCCTGCGGCACGTCGGCGGGGTCCAGCGGCGCCAGCCGTTCCGGATCGCGCTGGCCGATCTCGTGCGATATCCGCCGCAGCGAACGCGTCGCCAACGCGACGCTCCACCAGACCACCAGCGCGATCAGCGGCAGCGACAGCAGCAGCGGCAGCAGCGTGCCGCCGGCGATGTCGCCGGCGAGTTCCTCGCGGATGTCGGTGCGTTCGGCGGACTGGAACCAGCGGCCATTCGGCGATTGCAGCGTGAACGCGCGCCAGTGCGCGCCATCCACCACCACGTCCTCGTAACCCGCCCGCAACGTCGCCAGCGGACGCTCCGGCGCACTGTCCGAGCGCAACAGCAAGCGGCGCTGCGCATCCCAGACCTGGAATGCCAGCTTGTTCTCGTAGGCATGCCCGTCGTCGAACGCCAGCGCCTCGCCGACGCCGTGCGCCTCGCCATGCCAACCCCGCAGCACGATCGGTTCGCCCGGATAGGCGTTGAGTTCGCTCAGCGGCTCGTCGACCAGGCTCACCAGCACGCGGGTGGACTGCACCAGGCGCGCGTCGAACATCTCGCCCGCTTCCTGCAGGCCGGCGCGATAACTGAGCAGGCCGGCCGCCGCCATCACCACCGCCAAGGCGCCCAGCAACAGCCACAGCAGGGTCGCGCGCATCGACCTCATGCCGCGTCTCCGGCGAGATCGCCCAGCGCATACCCCAGGCCGCGCACGGTGCGGATGATGCCGGGCTCCAGCTTGCGGCGGAGCTGGTGGACATGGACATCGACGGCGTTGCTGGCGACATCGGCATCCCAGCCGTACAGGTGCTGCTGGATGGCCTCGCGCGCCATCGGCCGGCCGCGCTGCTCCATCAGCACGCGCAACAGGGCAAACTCGCGCCGGGTCAGATCGAGCGGCCGCCCCTTCCAGGTGGCGGTGAGTGCGGCGGGATCCAGCCGCAGCGGGCCCGATTCCAGCGAAGGATGCGCGCGCCCCGCGCTGCGCCGGATCAGCGCGCGCACGCGTGCAAGCAGTTCCGCGGTATCGAAGGGTTTGCCCAAGTAGTCGTCCGCGCCGACATCCAAGCCGAGCGTGCGATCGGCCGGACGCTCGCGGGCGCTGAGCACGAGGATCGGGACCGCGTCGCCGGCGGCGCGCAACTGGCGGATCACCTCGATGCCATCCATCCGCGGCAGGCCCAGGTCCAGCACCATCAGGTCGAACCCGCCGTCGCGTGCGGCGAGCAGGCCGCTGGCGCCGTCCTGCACCCAGTCGACGGCGAAGGCACCGCGCCGCAACGCGGTCCGGATGCCTTCGCCCAGCGACAGATCGTCTTCCACCAGCAGGATGCGCATGCGGCCAGTCTGGTCGGCACCCCCTCAGTGCGCAAGATGGGCGTTGACGTCTTTCAAGCGGGCCTGCGCTTCCTGGCGGCGACCGGCGTCGGCGACCTCGCGGCCGGGACGCGCCGGCGCCGTCAGCGCCTTCTGGAACGCGGTGCGCGCGCCGGCCCAGTCCTTCTGGTCGCGCAGGAAGTCGGCGTAGAAGTAGTTGGCGTCGATGCCGTCCGGATCGATCGCCAGTCCCTTGCGCAGCATCGTGCGCGCGGTGTCGTCATCGCCGAAGCCGAGCGGCCAGCCGGGCACCTGGTAGTACAGCGCGCCGAGGCTGGTGTAGGCCGCGCCATCGAGCGCGTCGGGGGCGATCTGGATGGCCGCCTCGAAGTCGGCACGCGCGCGCTTCACCAGCCCCAGCGCGCCCATGCCGCCCTTCTCGCCGGCCAGGCTCGACAGCACGATGCCTTCCCAGATCAGCGCGGACGCGTCGCGCGGATGCGCCTGGCGGAGCTTCTCGGCCTGGTGCAGCAGGTCCTCGAAGGCCGATTCGCGCTGCGGCTTCGGCAGCTGATAGTTGATCTGCGCCCAGCGGTCGCGCACCTGGGTGGCGGTGGTGGCGCCGGGTTCGGCGGCCATCGCGATGCCGACGACCAGCGCGGTGGACATGAGGAGAAGGAAAAGCATGGACTTACCGTGGTTGAGGTTCATGTCGAAGGGTCTCGGCAGCGGACGGGGGGGATCGTCGCGCGTGGCGACGGACGATGGGCAGGCTGGCGCGCAGGTTGCGGTCGACCAGACCCGGCACCAGCCCGTTGAGGCGTGCGAACAGTTTTTCCGGCCAGCCGACCTGCAGCCGCGAGGTGCCCTGCGCGATCGCGGCGACCAGTTGGCGCGCGACCTCGGCGGGCGCATCGCTGGCCACCTTCAGCTCGGCATTGAGGGCGTCGACCGCCGGCGTGTTGAACGGCGTGCGGGTGGCGCGCGGCGACAGATACTGGAATCGCAGCGACGTGTCGGCGTACTCGCGCGCCAGCGCTTCGGTCAGTCCGCGCAGGCCGAACTTGCTGGCGCTGTACGCGGCGAAACCGGGAAACGCCAGGCTGCCGAAGGTCGAACCGACCACGACGACCGACGACATCGCATGCATGCGCAGTACCGGCAGCAAGGCATGCACCAGCAGCATCGGCGCCACCAGGTTGGTCTGCATGAGCCGCGCCATCTCCTCCGGCGACTGGTCCTCGAACAGGCCGAACGCGGCCTGCGCGTGCGCAAGCACCAGTACCGACGGCGTGGGACGGGCGGCGTGCGCGGCTTCGAGCACGCGCGCGCGACCTTCCTCGGTCGCGACATCGCCCACCGCCCACGACAGGCGCCCGGCGGGCAGTTGCTGGGCGAGGCGACGCAGCCTGGCTTCGTCGCGCCCCACCGCCAGCACGTGCGCGCCGGCGGCGAGCAGCGCCGCACACAGCGGCACGCCGATACCCCCACTGGCACCGGTGACGATCACGGTCCTGCCGGCGAGGTCCATCATGCGGCTTCCGCCAGGCGCACACCGCCGTCGCGCAGGGTGCGGAAGATGTCGCCGTAGAGCACGTAGAAGCGGCGCGCCGCGTGCACGATGGCGGCCTGGTCGGCGGGGTCGTCGATGCGGTCCATCAGCTGCCGGAAGAAGCCGACGTGCTCGATGTCCAGGTCGCCGTGCGAGAGCAGGTAGCTGAAGGCGTTGCGCGGCAGGTCCAGCGATTGCTGGATCGTGTTGGCCGCACGCGTGGCCAGCGCCACGCTGGTGCCCTCCAGCACCAGCACCATGCCGAAGAAGCCGACCGGGTTGCCGCGCTGGATGGTGTCGTAGGCGTAGCTGACCATCAGCTCGGTCGCCAGCGATGGCGGGGATGCTTCCGCGGCGGCGCGGTCCTCGCCGCAGGCGGCGATGTCGTCCAGCACCCACTCGTGGTGGCCCATCTCCTCGTCGATGTACTCGCCCACCGCCGTGCGCAGCCATTCCAGTCGCGCCGGCAGGCGCGCGCCGCAGGCCATCAGCAGCGGCACGGTGTGGCGGACGTGGTGGAAGGCCTGGGTGAGGAAGGCGACATAGTCGTCGCGCGCGATGCGGCCGGCCAGCGCCGACTGGATGATCGGAATGGACAGCAGGCCATTGCGTTCGTGCGTGGTCTGCGCGACCAGCGCGTCATGGAAACTCATGCGGGAACTCCGGAGGGCAAGGCGTTGGGGGGACGCTGGTAGCAGGCATCGACATCGGCCTGGTAGCGGGACAGGATCGCGTCGCGTCGCGGCCGGCCATTGGCGGTCAGCAGGCCGGCATCGGCGGTGAAAGGCGCGGCCGCACGCACGAAACGTGCGACGCGTGCGTAGTCGGGAAGCCCGGCATTGACCTCGGCCAGGGCGCGACGCAGGCGCGTGTCGTCAAGGTCGGCGCGGCGCGGCACCAGCACCGCCACGTTGTCCGCCTGGCCTTCGCCCCAGACCACGGCCTGGCCGATGGCGGGATGCGCGAGCAGTTCGCTCTCGACCCATTCGGGCGACACGTTGCGGCCGAACGCGGTGATGAAGACGTTCTTGCGGCGCCCGGTGATATGGATGAAGCCGTCGTCGTCGCGATGGCCCAGGTCGCCGGTGCGCACCGGCCCATCCGGCAGGGATTCGCCGCCGAGGTAGCCCAGCGCACGCGCGCCGTCGACGCAGATCTCGCCGTCGATCAGCGAGACCCGCGCATGCGGCAGCGGACGACCGACGCTGCCATCGCGCAGGGCGTCCGGCCGGTTCAGGCAGACCACCGATCCGCACTCGGTCAGGCCATAGCCTTCGAACACCGGCAGGCCGAGCGCGCGGGCGCGCTGCAGCAGCGCCGGACCCACGCGGCCGCCGCCGACCGCGATGTAACGCAGCGACGCCGGCAACGGCGCGCCCTGCTCGGCCGCCATCACCAGCGCCAGCAACAGCTGCGGCACCAGGATCAGGCTCTCGGGCTGGTAGCGGTGCAGGCACCGCAGCAGCGTGCGTACGTCCAGGCCGGTGGCGCCGGTGTAGCCGATCTCGGACAACGACGGCAGCGCGATCTCCGCATCGGCCAGCAGCGTGGCGTACAGGCCGGCCACGTTTTCCAGCAGCGTCGCCAGCGGCATCAGGCAGAGGTGGCGGCGCGGCGCGATGATCGCAGCGGCGTCCACCAGCGAGGCCGCGACGGTGAACAGCGTGTCCGCGTCCAGGCATACGCCGCGAGGCCGGCCGGTGGTGCCGGAGGTGTAGGTGATGCACGCCGTGCGCGCCGGCAGGAGGGCCGCCGATGACCCGTCGGCCGGTGTGCGCCAGCAGGCCAGGCGTTCGCCGTCGACGAATCCGGTCAGCGCTTCCGCGCCCGGCGGCATGGCGTCCTCGCGCGCGGTGATCACGCATTGCGCACCGCTATTGGCGAGCGCATGACGCATCTGCGCTTCGGAGAAGAACATCGGCAACGGCACGTGCACGCCGCCGACCTCGCGCAGCGCCAGGTCCAGCACGAACCAGGACGGCCCGTTGTCCAGACGGCTGGCGACGCGACGCATGCCGGTCTTGGCCAGCCACGAGACCAGCGCGTCGATCCGCGCCGCCAGTGCGCGATCGTCCAGCGCACCCTGCGCCGTGATCACGCGCGGCACGGCGCGATCACCGGCGCTGCGCAGCACGACATCCATCGGCCGCGTCATGGCGTGCCCGCCAGGCAGAGATCCAGGCCCATGCAGGCCGGCGGCCGCTGCGTGCCGCGCAGGTAGGCGACGCCGTCGGCGAGGTTGCCGCAGATCAGACGTGGGCGTGAGGCGTAGTAGCGGCCCCAGTCGCCGCCGCTGTCGCCCAGCCGCTCCGCGCGCGCTTCCGCCAGTTCCACCATCGGCAGGTGCAGGCGCTCGAACGCATTGCGCAGCTGCTGCGTGGCCACCAGCAGCACCCAGTCCATGCCGGCCGACTGCAGGGTCAGCGCGAGCTGCAGGATCAATTCGCGGGCGATGCCCGGCGAGGTGGCGGCGAAGTTGCCGACCTCGACCACGCGCTGCCGGTCCACCCGGGCGACGTGGCGCTGCGCCATGGCCTGTTCCACCGGCGCGTCCAGGTAATGTTCGACGAACAGCGGCCCCTCGCCGCCGGCGCGGATGCCGACCGCGGCGGCGAGCCTGCCATCGCTGTCGCGGTAGGCGAGCAGGTGCGGGAAGAACGTCCGCAGCGTCGCGCCGTAGCGGTCGCGGTAGACGCGGGCGATGAAGGCTTCCACCTCGCCGCGACCGGGATCGTCCCGGTCGAGCAGGTGGACGCTGACGAAGCGGCCGGGAAGCGGCGCGAGGGCGATGTGGGAGCGGATCCAGTGCATGGCGGGCATGCTGTAAGCGCTGGATTAAGGCTCAATTAGCCCGAAGTTAAGCACCTATTAGATTCCCGGAACGAATTCGTGAGAATCCGTGCCGCGTCACGCGCTGGCTAAATCCCCTCTGAATCCTGCCGCGATCCGGTTCACCAGTTGTCGCTGCGGAACGGCGACGCCGGCAGCCCGTCTGTGTTGACCAGATCGGCGTCGACCGGGTTGTCGGACCAGCCGTAGCGCACGGCCGCCGGACGCGGTACCGCCGCGCTGCGCACCACCACGCGCCCGTCCTGCAGCACCGCCTCCGCCGGATGGAACACCTGGTCGGTGCCGGCCAGCGCGAATCCCCGCACGCGCGTACCGCCGCCGCGGACGGCCAGCGTGCCGCCCGACGTGCCGAACTCGACATGCGCCGCGTTGCCCTCGAAGCGGGTGTACTGCGGCGTGGGACCGTGGAAGGCCACCGCCTCGCCGTACGCCACATGGCGCGCCGCCAAGGCCAGCCGCCGCCCCACTTCCTGCTTGTTACGCGGGTGGATGTCGGACGGATCGCCGATGTCGACGGTCACCGCCTGCGCCGTGCCCGGCATCCACAGCGTCATCGACTGTGCCTCGCGCAGCACCGCCCACGGACTCGCGTCGCCGCGGTCCTTGCCCGAGGAATAGTTGGCCAGCTGCACCCACAGGAACGGCAGGCTGGGCGCGTCCCACTGCGTGCGCCACTGGCCGCGCCACTGCTCGATCAGCGTGGGGAACTGGCGGCGGTAACGCAGCGCGTCTTCCACGGTGTTGGCATTCGATTCGCCCTGGTACCAGATCACACCGCGCATCGCGTAGGGCTGCAGGGGATGGATCATGGCGTTGTAGAGCAAGGCGGGACGCTGGTTGATGTCGTCGTCCTCGCCCAGCGACGCGGCCTCTGCCGCCACCTTGGCGTCGTCCAGCCCCTGCGAGGGCGCATCGATCCAGGCTTCGATGCGACTGCCGCCCCAGGTGCTGTCGATGATGCCGACCGGCACCCCGGTGACCGCGCGCAGCTCACGCGCGAAATGATGGGCGACCGCCGAGAACCTGCCCGCCACCTGCGGCGACGCGGCCACCCATTCGCCCCCGGCGAGCTGCTCCTGCGGCGTGCCGGCCCAGGAGCGGGGAATCTTGAAGTGGCGGATCTGCGGATCGGTCGCGCGTGCGATTTCGGCGGCGGGGTCGGCGGCCTGCGCGATCGACCACTCCATGTTCGACTGCCCGCTGGCCAGCCACACATCGCCGACCAGCACGTCGTTCAGCACGCGCGGCTGCTTGCCGTCGTCGATGCGCATCACGTGGGGTCCGCCGGCGGTCTGCGCCGGCAGTTCCAGCGACCAGCGGCCGTCGGCATCGGCCTGCGTGGCCGGGGCCGCCGTACCGGCGAAGCTCACCGTCACCTGCGCGCCGGGCGCGGCGCGGCCCCAGACCTGCACCGGCTGGTCGCGCTGCACGACCATGCCATCGGAAAACAGCCGTGGCAGTTCCACCGCCTGCGCGGCGGGCACAGCCAACAGGACGACCAACGCGGTTGCGATTCGGTTCAAGGCGCCTCTCCATGCCGGAGGCCGCACCCTGCGGGAGGGCATGGCCGTGCGGGCACCATGCCCGTCACCGTCCGGATGATGCCGCAAGCGCGACGGCGCGCCGAGTGCCGCAGGTCCCGGCCGCGCCGGGGCCGCCGGCGACCGGGCGCAGGCTGGTCAGGGCTCGCGGCGTTCGGCGTCGCGGTCGTTCTCGCGCAGCTCGTACCACATGCCGTTGAGGATGGCGAAGCTCGCGGCCAGGCCGGCGCCCAGGATCCAGCTGAAGTACCACATGGCGATGCTCCTCAGTACGCGTTGGGGTTGCGGCCCATGCCGTCCTGGTCGACCTTGCCGCGCAGCACGCGGAAGACCCAGGCGGTATAGAGCAGCACGATGGGCAGGAAGAACGCCGTGGCCAGCAGCATGATGAAGAGCGTCATGTGGCTGGACGAGGCGTCCCACAGCGTCAGGCTGGAACCGGGCTGCGTGGACGACGGCAGCAGGAAGGGGAACGCCGCCACGCCCAGGGTCAGGATGATGGCGGTGATGCTGGTCGCCGACGACAGGAAGGCCTGCCCGGCGCGCCCGGCCCGCAACAGCAGCGCGCTCAGCAAGGCACCGGCCACGCCCAGCCCCGGCAGCAGCCACGCCAGCGGCCAGCGCGCGTAGTTGTCCATCCACGCGCCGGGCTGCGCCACCACCACCTTGGCCAGCGGATTGGAGGCGCCGGCGGGATCCATCGCCACCTGCAGTGCATAGCCGTCGATGCGCGCGACCCACAGGCCGCCGATCACGAACAGCACCGCCGTCGCCAGCGCCGCCAGGCTGCCGTAGCGGCGCGCACGCAGCGCGATGTCGCCGGAGGTCTTCATCGCCAGCATGCCGGCGCCGTGCATCACCAGCATCGCCACGCTGACCAGGCCGCACAGCAGCGCGAACGGCGTCAGCAGGCCGAACAGCCCGCCTTCGTAGAAGATCCGCAGGGTGTCGTCGAAGTGGAACGGCACGCCCAGCAGCACGTTGCCCATCGCCACGCCGAACACCAGCGCCGGCACCAGCCCGCTGACGAACAGCGACCAGTCCCACGCGGCGCGCCAGCGCGGATCGGGCACCTTGCTGCGGAACTTGAAGCCGACCGGCCGCAGGATCAGCGCGAACAGGATCAGGAACATCGCCAGGTAGAACCCGGAGAAGCTGACCGCATACAGCGGCGGGAACGCGGCGAAGATCGCGCCGCCGCCGAGGATCAGCCACACCTGGTTGCCTTCCCACACCGGTCCGATGACGTTCAGCACGATGCGGCGCTCTTCGTCAGTGCGCGCCACCGCGGGCAGCAGCGTCGCCACGCCCAGGTCGAAGCCGTCCATCACCGCGAAGCCGATCAGCAGGATGCCCAGCAGCAGCCACCAGATCAGGCGCAGCGTGGCGTAGTCGAGCGGAATCGTGTCCATGCGTCTCTCCCGTCAGCCCGCCGGGGCCGGTTGTGGTACGCCTTCCCCATCGGGCTGCGGCTCCGACAGATGCTCGGGGCCCTTGAGGATCAGCTTGCGCATCAGCCACACCTCGATGATGGCCAGCACCGTGTAGATCAGCACGAAACCGGTCAGCGAGATCACGATCTGGTGCAGCTTCAGTCCCGACGCGGCCAGGAACGTGGGCAGCACGCCGTCGATGATCCACGGCTGCCGTCCGTACTCGGCGATCAGCCAGCCGGCTTCGATCGCCAGCCACGGCAACGGCAGGCTCCAGAACGCCACCTTCAGGAACCACCGGTAGCGGTCCAGCCGCTGCCGGCTGGCCAGGTAGAACGCCACCGCGAAGAAGGCGATGAAGTAGAAGCCCAGCCCCGCCATCAACCGGAAGCTCCAGAACAGCGGCGCCACGTGCGGCACGGTGTCGTGCGCGGCGCGGACGATCTCCTCCTCGGTGGCGTTGCCGATGTCCTCGCGGTAGCGCTTCAGCAGCAACGCGTGGCCGATGTCGCGCCAGTGCGCCTCGAAGACCAGGCGCGCAGTGCCGTCGTGCTTGTTGGCGCGCAGCGTCTGCAGCGCCTCGTAACCCAGCAGGCCGTTGCGGATGCGGCCCTCGGCGCGTTCCACCAGGTCCAGGATGCCCGGCATCTCGGTATTGAACGAACGCGTGCCGATCAGGCCCATCACGTACGGGATGTGCAGCGCGTAATGGTTGGTCTGGTTCTTCTGGTCGGGAAGCGCGAAGGCGTTGAAACCGGCCGGCGCGGGCTCGGTCTCCCACATGGCTTCGATCGCGGCCAGCTTCATCTTCTGGTGTTCGCTGGTGGCGTAGCCGCTCTCGTCGCCCAGCACCACGACCGACAGCGCCGCGGCCAGGCCGAAGCTGGCGGCCACCGCCATCGAGCGCTTGGCGAAGTCGACGTTGCGGCCGCGCAGCAGGTAGAACGCGCTGATCGCCATGACGAACATCGCGCCGGTCACGTAGCCGGCCGACACGGTGTGCACGAACTTCGCCTGCGCCACCGGGTTGAAGATCACCGCCATGAAGTCGGTGATCTCCATGCGCATGGTCTCGGGATTGAAGACCGCGCCGACGGGGTTCTGCATCCAGCCGTTGGCCACCAGGATCCACAGCGCCGAGAAGTTGGAGCCCAGCGCCACCAGCCAGGTCACCATCAGGTGCTGCACCTTGCTCAGCTTGTCCCAGCCGAAGAAGAACAGGCCGATGAAGGTGGCTTCCAGGAAGAACGCCATCAGGCCTTCGATCGCCAGCGGCGCGCCGAAGATGTCGCCGACGTAGTGGCTGTAGTAGGACCAGTTCATGCCGAACTGGAACTCCATGACGATGCCGGTGGCCACGCCCATGGCGAAGTTGATGCCGAACAGCGTGCCCCAGAACAGGGTCATGCGCCGCCAGATGTCGCGCCCGGTCATGACGTAGACGCTCTCCATGATGGCGATCAGGAAGGAGAGCCCCAGCGTCAGCGGGACGAACAGGAAGTGGTACATTGCGGTGAGCGCGAACTGCAGCCGGGACAGTTCGACAACGGTCATGTCGGGCATGGGGGAGCTCCTGGGACCTTGCCGGGGATTCTAGACCCGTCCGTCGGCTGGCAGGGGGCGACCCGGTGTCGCACCCGCCCGGCGGCCTTACCCTCGGTCCTCGCGCCCTCCCCCGCGGATGGCCGGTGGTGCTTGATCAGGATCAATGCGGTCCCTGCACGCCGGGACCGAGAATTCCGCCGTGGATAACAGGAGAGGCCGCATGCAAGGCGTCCAGGGGACTTACAACGACAAGGTGGTGCGCCAGTTCACGGTGATGACCGTGGTCTGGGGCATCGTGGGGATGCTGGTGGGGGTGCTGATCGCCGCCCAGCTGTACTGGCCGGCGCTGAACTTCGACGTGCCGTGGCTCAGCTACGGCCGGCTGCGCCCGCTGCACACCAACGCGGTGATCTTCGCGTTCGGCGGCTGCGCGCTGTTCGCCACCAGCCTGCACGTGGTGCAGCGGACCTGCCACGTGCGGTTGCTGTCCGACAGGCTGGCGGCGTTCGTGTTCTGGGGCTGGCAGCTGGTCATCGTGGCCGCGGCGGTCTCGTTGCCGCTGGGCCTGACCCAGGGCAAGGAATACGCCGAGCTGATCTGGCCGATCGACGTGCTGATCGCCGTGGTCTGGGTGTCGTACGCGGTGCTGTTCTTCGGCACCATCGCCCGGCGCGCGGTCAAGCACATCTACGTGGCGAACTGGTTCTTCGGCGCCTACATCATCGCCGTGGCGCTGCTGCACATCGTCAACAGCCTGGCGCTGCCGAGCGGCCCGCTGCATTCGTATCCGATCTACAGCGGCGCGGTCGACGCGATGGTGCAGTGGTGGTACGGCCACAACGCGGTGGGCTTCTTCCTGACCGCCGGCTTCCTGGGAATGATGTACTACTTCGTGCCCAAGCAGGCCGGGCGGCCGGTCTACTCGTACCGCCTGTCGATCGTGCACTTCTGGGCGCTGATCGCCATCTACATGTGGGCCGGTCCGCACCACCTGCACTACACCGCGCTGCCGGACTGGGCGCAGAGCCTGGGCATGGTGTTCTCGCTGATCCTGCTGGCGCCCAGCTGGGGCGGCGCGATCAACGGCGTGATGACGCTGTCGGGCGTGTGGCACAAGCTGCGCACCGACCCGATCCTGAAGTTCCTGATCGTCTCGCTGTCGTTCTACATGATGAGCACGTTCGAGGGACCGATGATGTCGATCAAGACGGTCAACTCGCTGAGCCACTACACCGACTGGACCATCGGCCACGTGCACGCCGGCGCGCTGGGCTGGGTGGCGATGATCACCATCGGTTCGGTCTACGCGATGCTGCCCAGGCTGCTGGGCCGCGAGCAGATGTTCTCGGTCAAGGCGATCGACACGCATTTCTGGCTGCACACGCTGGGCGTGGTGTTCTACATCGCCTCGATGTGGATCGCCGGCGTGATGCAGGGCCTGATGTGGCGCGCCACCAACGCCGACGGCACGCTGACCTACAGCTTCGTCGAAGCGTTGAACGCGACCTATCCCTACTACCTGGTGCGACTGGGCGGCGGCCTGCTGGTGTTCGCCGGCATGCTGATCATGGCCTGGAACACCTGGAAGACCTTCCAGGCCGCCAGCGCAAGCGCCACTGCGCCGCAGCCGATCCTGCCGCCCGATGCCAGCCAAGCGCGCGCCTGAGGAGCCCACGACATGAGCAACGGAAATTCACACGAGAAAGTCGAGAAGAACGTCGGCCTGATGGCGGTGCTGATCGCGGTGGCGGTGTCGTTCGGCGGCCTGGCCGAGATCGTCCCGCTGATGTTCCAGGCCGAGGCGATCAAGCCGCTGGAAGGCGTGAAGCCCTACCCCGCGCTGCAGCTCGCCGGCCGCGACATCTACATCCGCGAGGGTTGCTACAACTGCCACTCGCAGATGGTGCGCACGCTGCGCTTCGAGTCCGAACGCTACGGCCACTATTCGCTGGCCGGCGAATCGGTCTACGACCGCCCGTTCCAGTGGGGCAGCAAGCGCACCGGGCCGGACCTGGCCCGCGTGGGCGGCCGCTACTCCGACGACTGGCACCGCGTGCACCTGATCAATCCGCGCGACGTGGTGCCGGAATCGAACATGCCGTCCTTCCCCTGGCTGGAAACCGCCCGGGTCGACGGCACCCAGGTCGCCCGGCGCATGAAGACGTTGCAGCGCATCGGCGACCCGTACACCGACGAAGAGATCGCCAATGCCGGCGCCGACGTGGAGGGCCGCACGGAGCTGGACGCCGTGGTCGCCTACCTGCAAGGGCTGGGCAAGGCCGCACCGAGGGGAGGCTGAGCCATGGTATCGGGGATCGTCACCGGGGCACTGATCGTGCTGTTCATCGCCGGCTGGGTGTGGGCGTGGAGCCCGCGCCGCAAGGCGGATTTCGAGGATGCGGCGCGCATGCCGCTGGGTGAGGACGGGGAGAACAACCCATGAGCGCAGGCTGGATCGGATTCATCGTCGCGCTGGTCGTACTGAACATCCTGGGCTGCGTGTGGCTGCTGTGGTGGACCGGCCGCCGCCGTCCGGGCGACCCGGCGCCGGAAGACACCTCGCACGTGTGGGACGGCGACCTGACCGAGTACAACAAGCCGCTGCCGCGGTGGTGGATCAACCTGTTCTACCTGACCATCGTCTTCAGCATCGGCTACATCGCGTGGTACGGCGGCCTGGGCATCATTCCGGGGTATGCCAAGTGGTCCTCCACCGGCGAGCACGACCGGGTCAAGGCCGTGCAGGACAAGAAGCTGGAAGCGACCTTCGCGCCCTTCGCCCACCAGCCCATCGACCAGCTGGCCAAGGACCCGAAGGCGCTGGCGCTGGGACAGTCGATCTTCAACAACACCTGCGCCACCTGCCATGGCTCCACCGGCCAGGGCGCGATCGGCTATCCCAACCTGACCGACGGCATCTGGCACTGGGGCGGCACGCCCGATCTCGTGCTGCAGAGCGTGCTGGACGGCCGCGAGGGCGTGATGCCGGAATGGGGCACCGCGCTGACCAACATGGGCGGCCCCAACGCCGTCGACTACGTCATCGCCTACGTCAACGTGTTGAACGATCCGCAGGCCGGCATGAAGAACAACTTCATGGCCGCGCAGGGCAAGCCGCTCTACGACGGCCTCTGCGTCGCCTGCCATGGCGCCGACGGCACCGGCAACCAGGAACTCGGCGCGCCCGACCTGACCGACGACTACTGGCTGTACGGCAACAGCAAGGACAGCATGCGCACGACCATCAACCGCGGACGCCATGGCGTGATGCCCGCCCACCGCGAACTGCTGGGCGAGACGCGCGCGCGGCTGGTGGCGTCGTACGTCTGGTCGCTCTCGCACAGGCAGGGCCAGGCGCCCGCCGGCGCGCAATGAGCGACTTCACCGAGCCCCGCTTCGATCATCCGCCCCGGCCGCTCGCCCAGCGCGTCGGGGCGGTGCTCTGGCCCAGCTTCTTCGCGGCCGGCGTGGCGACGATGGTGTTCTTCGCCTTCGTCGACCCGCTGACGCTGCGCGACATGACCTTCCCCGACCTGGCGATCAGCCGCGAACTCGGCTACACGCTGGGTTTCTTCATGTTCTGGCTGGCGACCGCCGCCAGCAGCCTGTTCACCTGGATCCTGCTGCGCCCGGCCAGCCGCTTCAACCGCGCGCTGCCGCCGGAGTGAGCGGCCTGCGACAACCCGTCGCTCCCTCGCGCGCCGACGCGGCGCGAGCATGACGCCCGCCACGACAGAGCCGCCCATGTCCACGCCAGCCCCGCCGGTACCGCCCGCTCCCGACACCGCCCGACGTCGCATCCCGCTGGACGTGGTGGATGCGCAGGGCAACTCGTTCTATGTCAGCGAGCGCAAGGTGTATCCGCGCGACGTGGCCGGCAGGCTCAACCGCCTGCGGGTGGTGGCGGTGTGGTGGCTGCTGGGCATGTACTACCTGTTCCCGTGGCTGCAGTGGGACGACCGCCAGGCGGTGCTGTTCGACCTGCCGGCGCGCAAGTTCTACGTGTTCGGCCTGGTGTTCTGGCCGCAGGATTTCCTGCTGCTGGCGGTGCTGCTGATCATCGCGGCGATGGCGCTGTTCTTCTTCACCGCGCTGGCCGGACGCCTGTGGTGCGGCTACGCCTGTCCGCAGACGGTGTGGACGGAAGTGTTCCTGTGGATGGAGCGCTGGACCGAAGGCGACCGCAGCGCGCGCATCAAGCTGGATGCGGCGCCGTGGAGCGCCAACAAGCTGGTGCGCAAAGGCGGCAAGCACGTGCTGTGGGCCGTGTTCGCGCTGTGGACCGGCTTCACCTTCGTCGGCTTCTTCACCCCCATCCTCGATCTCGGTGCGCGCCTGTGGCCGTTCGCCTGGGGCGGCTGGGAAACGTTCTGGGTGCTGTTCTATGCGCTGGCCACGTGGGGCTTCGCCGGTTTCCTGCGCGAGCAGGTCTGCAAGTACATGTGTCCGTATGCGCGCTTCCAGAGCGCGATGTTCGACCGCAACACGCTGATCATCGCCTACGACCCGATGCGCGGCGAGCCGCGCGGCCCGCGCAAGCGCGGCCTGGGCAGCGTGCTGGAACGCGCGCGCGGCCTGCTCGACCAGGTCACCGCGTACGACTACGTGGTGCGTGCCAACGCGCATCCCAGCGCCGCCGACCAGCGGCTCGGTGCGCACGGCACCATCACCTTCGCCGGTGCCGGCGCGGTGATCGAACCGCTGCCGAAGTTCGTCCCGGACCAGTTGGGCGACTGCATCGACTGCACGATCTGCGTGCAGGTCTGCCCCACCGGCATCGACATCCGCAACGGCCTGCAGTACGAGTGCATCGCCTGCGGCGCGTGCATCGACGCCTGCGACGACGTGATGGACAAGATGGGCTACCCGAAGGGACTGATCCGCTACACCACCCAGAACGCCATCGACGGCAAGCCGTCGAAGGTGCTGCGGCCGCGCATCTTCGTCTACGGCGCCCTGCTGCTGGGGCTGGTGATGGCCTGGGGCTGGGGCGTGTTCCACCGCGACGTGCTGATCGCCGAAGTGCTGCGCGACCGCAATGCGCTGTACCGCGAAGTCGCCGGCGGGCAGGTCGAGAACAGCTACACGCTCAAGCTGGTCAACAAGGACCAGCAATCGCATCGCTATGTCGTGACGCTGGCATCGGACTCGCCCGGCATCGTCCTGCGCGACGGCGACCTGACGGTGCGCGCCGAACCCGAGCAGGTCCTGTCGCTGGCCGTCACCGCCAGCGCACCCGACACCCTCCGCGGCCGCCATGCCGTGACCTTCACCGTCCGCGATGTCGATACCGGGACGGAGAAGACCGTGGACAGCAGTTACTTCGGACCCACCCCATGACCACCAAACCCGATGCCTCCGCCGCCGCCCGCCCGTTCTGGAAGGAACCGATGGTGTGGCTGGTCTGGGGCCTGCCGCTGGCCTCGGTCGTGGCCGGCATCTGGCTGGTGGTCACCGCCGTGCGCGCCGGTGGCGCCGACCCCGTCATCGACGACGTACAGCGCGTGTCGCAGATCCAGACCACCGACCTGGGACCGGACGAGCGCGCCGCGCAGCGCAAGCTCAGCGCCATCCTGCAGGTGCGCCCGGACCATGTTGAACTGACCGCGGTGACCGGCGAGTTCGGACGCGAAAGCTCGCTCGTGCTCGTGCTGACCCATCCCACCGAAGCGGCACAGGACCTGCGCCTGCCGCTGGCGCGCACGCCCACCGGCTGGACGGCGCCTGCCGAGATCGATACGCGGCACGACTGGAACCTGCAGCTCACCCCCGCGAACAACGCCTGGCGCATCCGCGGCCGCTTGCAGAAGGACACGCAGGCCTCGCGCCTGGCGCCCTCGCTCGGGGGCGGCTGAACCCGGCCATGGACGCGCCCGTGGTGTCCTGCCATCACTGCGGCGAGCCAGTCGCCGGCGGGCCTCCTGTCACCGCGGACGGACACGCGTTCTGCTGTCAGGGCTGCGCCGCCGCCGCGACGTGGATCCAGGACGCCGACCTCGGCAGCTACTACCGCCTGCGCAGCGCGAACGGCAACCGCGTGCAGGCCGACCGGCTGGATCTTGCAAGCTGGGACCGTGCCGAGTTGCAGGATGAACACAGCCGCGCCATCGACGGCGGACGCGAGATCGTACTGCTCACCGACGGCATGCGCTGCGCCGCCTGCGCCTGGCTGATCGACCGCGCGCTGGCGCGCGAGGCCGGCGTGCTCGACACCAGCGCCAATGCGGTTACCGGCCGCATCCGCATCGCCTGGGATCCGGCGCGCACGACGCTGTCCGCCCTGCTGAAGCGCCTGGCGATGCTCGGCTACCGGCCGTATCTCGCCACCGGCGACGCGCGCGAACAGGCGCGCCTGTCCGAACGCCGACGCTGGCTGCTGCGACTGGGCGTGGCCGGTCTCGGTTCGCTGCAGGCGATGATGCTGGCCGAAGCGCTGTACCTCGACGTCAACGCGACGATGCCGCTGCCCACGCGCGACCTGTTCCGCTGGCTCACCTTTCTGGTCAGCACGCCGGTGGTGTTCTACAGCGGCTGGCCGTTCCTGGCCGGCATGGCGCGCGAACTGCGCGCGCGCCACGTGGGCATGGACACGCTGATCGCCAGCTCCACGCTGCTGGCCTACTTCGCCAGCCTGCTGGAGACGATCCGCGGCGGCACGCATGTCTGGTACGACGCGGCGGTGATGTTCGTGTTCCTGCTGCTGGCCGCGCGCATGCTGGAACAGCGCGCGCGCAACGTCGCCACCGCGCAGGTGGACGCGCTGGCGCGGGCGCAACCGGTGTTCGCGATCCGCGAACGCAACGACGGCACGCGCGAATCGGTGCCGCCGTCGGCGCTGCGGGTGGCGGACGTGGTCTGCGTGGCCGCCGGCGACGCCGTGCCCGCCGATGGCGTGCTGCTGGACGCGGCCGCCGATTTCGAGGAAGCGCTGCTGACCGGCGAGTCCCGGCCGGTGCGCCGCCATGCCGGCGAGACGGTCTACGCCGGCACCACCTGCCGCGAGCGCCCGGCACGCCTGCGCGTCACCGCCACCGGCACCGCGACGCGCCTGTCGCAGCTGGCGGAACTGGTCGACCGCGCGCAGGGCCATCGGCCGCCGCTGGCGCAGCTGGCCGACCGCATTGGCCGCCACTTCGTGGTCTCGCTGCTGCTGCTCGCGGTGTGCGTTTACGTCGGCTGGCGGATGTACCAGCCCGAACGCGCATTTGAAGTAACGCTCGCCCTGCTGGTGATCAGCTGCCCCTGCGCGCTGTCGCTGTCGGTGCCGGCGGTGCTGGCCGCCGCACACGGCGCGCTGGCGCGCTGCGGCGTGCTGGCCACGCGGCCGCAAGCGCTGGATACGCTGGCGCGCGCCACCGACGTGGTGTTCGACAAGACCGGCACGCTCAGCGACGGCCGGCCGGCGCGCGTGGCCGTGGACGCCTTCGGCGGACTGGACGCGGACGCGGCCACGCGCCTGGTCGCGGCGCTGGAAAAGGACAGCGGCCATCCCATCGCCACGGCCTTCGCCGATGTCGACGTGCACCGGCCGGCCCAGTCCGTCGTCACCCATGCCGGTCTCGGCGTGGAAGCCGAGGTCGATGGCCGCCACTGGCGCTTCGGACGCGCCGACTGGGCCGCGGGTCGCGACGACGACGGCGCGCTGTGGCTGGGCGACGGCACGCGTGGCGCGGCCCGCTTCACCCTGGATGAGCGGCCACGCGACGATGCCGCCGCTGCCGTCGCGGCGCTGCGCGTGCAGGGCCTGCAGATCCACCTGGCCAGCGGCGATGGCGATGCGGCGGTACGGCGGCTGGCGCATGTGCTCGGCATCGGCGCTGCGCTCGCACGCCAGTCGCCGGAAGAAAAACTGGCCTACGTGCGCCAGCTGCAGGCGGAAGGCCGCATCGTCGCAATGGTCGGCGACGGTCTGAACGATGCGCCGGTGCTGGCCGGAGCGGATGTGTCCATCGCCATGGGCGAAGGCACACCGCTGGCGCAGCAGGCGGCGGATCTGGTGGCCACCGGCCCGTCGCTGCTGCGCATCGCCGACGCGGTGCGCATCGCCCGCCTGTCGCGGCGGCTGGTGAAGCAGAACCTGGCCTGGTCGGCCGGCTACAACCTGCTCGCCGTGCCGTTGGCGGCCGCCGGCCTGGTGACCCCGTGGATCGCGGCACTGGGCATGGCGGTATCCTCGCTGGTGGTCACCCTCAATGCGCTGCGGCTGGCGCGCACCTCCACGGAGATGGCGGCATGAACATCCTGCTGATGCTGTTGCCGATCAGCCTGGTCCTGCTGGGCCTGGCCATCGCCGCGTTCGCGTGGGCGGTACGCAAGGGCCAGTTCGACGACCTGGACACGCCGGCGCTGGACATCCTCGACGACGCCCCGGCGCAGCCGCGCGCGCCGGCCCCGCCGCCCGTCCGCGCAGGCGGCGATGGCGCCTGACGTCCCGGTCCTGCTCGCCGCGCTGCTGGCCGGCCTGGTGGGCAGCACGCACTGCGCGGTGATGTGCGGCGGCATCGCCACCGGCTTTTCCGCCGTCTCATCCCGCCAGGGCTGGGGCAGCGCGTTGCAGCTCAATCTCGGCCGCGTTGGCGGCTACACGCTGGCCGGCGCGCTGGTCGGTGCCTTCGGCGGTGGCCTGCTGTCGCTGGCGCGGCACGACACCGCGGTGCTCGCCATGCGCGTCGGCGTGGGGCTGGCGCTGGTGCTGCTGGCGCTGCGGCTGCTGGACCAGCGTGGCCGACTCGACGTGCTTGCCCGTCCCGGCGCCCGGGTGTGGCAGGCGCTGCGCCCGCTGCATGCGCGCGTGCTGCCGGCGGACACGCTGCCGCGTCGGCTGGTGGCGGGCGCGCTGTGGGGCTGGCTGCCCTGCGGCCTGAGCCTGAGCCTGCTGACGGTGGCGTGGCTGCAGGCCAACGCAGGCGATGCCGCGCTGACGATGGCCGTGTTCGGCCTGGGCACGCTGCCGATGATGGTGACGCTGACCTGGTCCGGTGCGCGCCTGGGCCGCCACTGGCAGCGCGCATCGGTGCGTCGCACGGCCGCCGCCTTCGTCTTCGCCGCCGGCGTGCTGACGATCGCCTCGCCGTGGCTGATGCGGCACCCCGCGCTGCACGGCGTGCTGGCAGCGCTGGGCTGCCAGCCGCTGCCGACATGAGCGGCGACGCGAGCGACGCGCCCACGCGCGCGACAGCGAAGACGCGTCTGCAGGCGCTGGGCGATGTCGCACGCAAACCCCTTCGTGCCGCCAGTGCACTGGGCGTGATCGGCGGCGTGCTGGTGCTGCCGCAGGCCGCGCTGATCGCGCTCTGCCTGCAGCGCGCGTTCGTCGACGGCGAACCACCGGTCACGCTGCTGCCGCTGCTCGGTGCCCTGCTGGCGACACTGCTGCTGCGCGCCGGCCTGGGATGGGCCAGCCGCCGGCTCGCGGATCGTGCCGTCGAACGCATCCGCATCGACCTGCGCGCG
This sequence comes from Pseudoxanthomonas sp. LH2527, assembly GCF_022539275.1. Taxonomy (NCBI): domain Bacteria; kingdom Pseudomonadati; phylum Pseudomonadota; class Gammaproteobacteria; order Lysobacterales; family Lysobacteraceae; genus Pseudoxanthomonas; species Pseudoxanthomonas sp. LH2527. Next base: position 37,225 of record NZ_JAKZBW010000015.1, read on the forward strand.
CGCATCGCGCGCGGCCTCGTCGCGCGCGGGCCGGTGTGGGTGCGCTCGCAGCAGAGCGGTGCGCTGGCCGAACGCATGGGCGCGCACGTGGATGCGCTGGAAGGCTACTTCGGCGGCTTCGTGCCGTTGCGGGCGGAAATCGTGGGCGTACCGCTGGCGATCCTGCTGGCTGCGTTCGTCGTCGACCGCACCGTCGGCCTGGTGTTGCTGCTGACGATGCCGCTGGTGCCGGCGTTCATGATGCTGGTCGGCTGGGGCGCACAGGCGGCCAGCCAGCGCCAGTTGCAGGCGCTCACCCGGATGGGCGGGCATTTCGCCGACCGCCTGCGCGGACTGGGCCTGATCCGGCTGTACGGACGCGGCGCGTCGGAACTGGCGGGCATCCGCGCCGCCGCCGAGGAACTGCGCGTGCGCAGCCTGCGCGTGCTGCGTATCGCCTTCCTGTCCTCGGCGGTGCTGGAGTTCTTCGCCTCGCTCAGCGTGGCGATGATCGCGCTGTACCTGGGCCTGACCTATCTCGGCATGCTCGACCTGCGCGCGGCGCCGCTGACGCTGGGCATGGGCGTGTTCTGCCTGCTGCTGGCGCCGGAGTTCTACGCGCCGCTGCGGCGCCTGGCCACGCATTACCACGACCGCGCCGCGGCGCTGGCGGCGATGGACGAGATCGCGCTGGTGCTCGACGTCGACGAGCCTGCCCTGTCGACTGGCGATGGAACGCAAGCATCCGGGACCTCGCTCGTCAGTGCGCACGCGGTGGCGCTGCGCCATCCCGCCGCCGCGCGCGATGTGCTGCACGACATCACGCTGCAGTTGCAGCGCGGCCAGCATGTCGCCCTGGTCGGTGCCAGCGGCGAGGGCAAGAGCACGCTGCTGGAAGCGCTGGCCGGCTGGCTGCCGGTGCACGCGGGCGGCCTGCAGCGCGCGCCCGGCCTGCGCATCGGCTACGCGCCGCAGCGGCCGTTCCTGTTCGCCGGCAGCCTGCGCGACAACCTGCGCATGGCCAGGCCCGATGCCAGCGAGGCGGAACTGGAGCAGGCCGCCGAGGCCGCGCAGGTCATGCGTTTTGCGTCGCGCCTGCCCGACGGACTGGACACGGTGATCGGCGAACGCGGCTTCGGCCTGTCCGGCGGCGAAGCGCGGCGCGTGGCGCTGGCGCGCGTGTTCCTGCGCGATCCCGACCTGCTGCTGCTCGACGAACCCACCGCCTTCCTCGATGCCGATACCGAAGCCGCCGTGCTGCGAGCGATCCGGCAGTTCGCGCAGGGCCGCGCCGTGGTGCTCGCCACCCACAGCCCCGCCGCACAGGCGGCGATGGCGCAGGTCTGGCAGGTGCGCGACGGCCGCGTGCACGTCGACGGAGGCACGCCATGAGTCTGCACCGGGACGATCAGGCGACATCGCTGCGCGACGTGATCGCACGGCATCGCTCGCGCATGGCGCTGTCGGTCGGGTTGCTGCTGCTGACGCTGCTGGCCGGCACCGCACTGCTCGGCCTGTCAGGGCACTTCCTGACGGCGGCGGCCCTGGCCGGCAGCGCCACGATCGGCTTCAACTTCTTCGGCCCGTCGGCCGGCATCCGCGCGCTGACCTTCGTGCGCATCCTGTCGCGCTACGGCGAGAAGCTGCTCGGCCACGACGTGACGCTGCGGATCGCGCGCGACTTGCGGGCGTGGTTCTTCCGGCTTGCGCTGCCGCTGGCGCCGCTGGGGCTGGGCCGGTTCCGCGTCGGCGAACTGATGGCGCGGCTGATGGCGGACATCGACGCCGTCGACGGGGTGCTGGTGCGCGCGCTCGGCCCGTTGTTCGCGCTGTTGGCGCTGTGCCTGTTTGCCGTCGCGGTGGCACTGATGGTGCTGCCGCTTGCCGGCGTCGTGCTGCTGGTCGCACTGGTGCTGATCGCGGTACTGGCGCCGTGGCTGTCCGCGCGCAGCGTCGCCGCGCTGGAAGAGGAACGCGCGAGCGCCCGCATGCGCCTGCGGGCCGCCGTGCAGGAAGGCATCGAAGGCCAGCAGGACCTGGTGGCGATGGACGCGACAGCGGCGTGGCTGGTGGCGCTGGATGCACGCAGCCGCGACGTTGCCCATTGGGAGGACCGGCGCAAGCAGCGGCTCGCCCTCGCCACCCTGGCCCATGCCGGGGTGACCGCGCTGACGCTGCCGGCGATGCTGTGGGTGCTGATGGCGGCGGTGCATGCGGACCGCGTGGACGCCGCCGCGGCCGGCGGCCTGTTCTTCATGACGGTCGCGGTGCTGGAGGCCTGCAGCGCCATCGCGCCGTCATGGCAGGCCTGGCGCGCGGCGACGGTGGCCGCGCAACGGCTGCAGGATGTGGTCGATCCGACCGCGATGGAGGGCAGCGTCACCGGCGTGCGGCCACCGGCAATGGAGGGTGCCCTGGACCTGCACGACATCGTGTTCGCCTGGCCAGGCACGACCCGGCGCGTGCTGGATGGCGCCAGCCTCCACGTCGCGCCCGGCGAGCATGTGCTGGTGGCCGGCGACAGCGGCGAAGGCAAGTCGTCGCTGCTGGCGCTGGTGCTGGGACTGCGGATGCCGCAGGCAGGCCGCATCTGCTTCGCCGGCGACGACCTGCAGTCGCTGGAACCGGCGCAGTGGCATGCGCGCATCGCGTGGCTGCCGCAGGACGCGCCGGTGTTCTCCGGCAGCGTGCGCGAGAACCTGCATCTCGGTGACCCCGAAGCGGACGACGCGCGCCTGTGGCAGGTACTGGCGCAGGTGAAGCTGGACGGCCGCTTCCGCGACGCCGGCCTCGACACCTGGGTCGGCGAGAACGGCGCCACGCTGTCCGCTGGCCAGTCGCGCCGGATCGCGCTGGCGCGCGCCCTGTTGCGCGACGCGCCGCTGCTGCTGCTCGACGAACCCACCGAAGGCCTCGACCAGGACACCGCCGACGCGCTGATGCGCGACCTCGCCGATGCCGCGAAGGGACGCAGCGTGCTGATCATCAGCCATGCCGAACTGCCCGACGGCGTGGTGGACACGCGCTACCGGCTGCGCGATGGAAAGCTGATCAGGGAGAGCATCCCCCTGTAGGAGCGACGTCAGTCGCGACCACAGGGCCGGAGAACCGATGGCGTGCGGTCGCGACTCACGTCGCTCCTACAGGAAGCGCCGCGCCTCAGCCCCGCGCTTCCGCCAACGCATCCAGGCGCGCGCGGTTGAGCAGGCGCACGTGGTGCGGGTCGTCGGTGGCGATGCTGGCCTCCTGCCGCAGGCGAGTGAAGCTGCGACTGACGGTTTCCACGGTCAAGCCCAGGTAGTCGGCGATGTCGGTGCGCGTCATTGGCAGGACCACCTCGCTGTCGTCCTGGCCCTGGCGGCGGCGGCGCTGCGCCATGTCGACGAGGAAGCCCGCCAGCCGCTCCATCGGGTTGAGCCGGGCCAGCGACATCAGGTTGCCGCGGGTCGCATCCAGTTCCACGCAGGCGCGCTCCAGCAGTTCGCGCTCGAGCTCGGGATGGTCGTGGCACAGGCTGCGCATGTCGGCCATCGAGAACTCGCACAGCGCGCTGTCGGTGATCGCCTCGATCGTGTGCTTGTAATGCGAGGTGCCGGAGAAGCCGATGAAGTCGCCCGGCATCAGGAAGCCGGCCACCAGCCGGCGCCCGTCCGGCAGCAGGCGGATCCGGCGCAGCGCGCCCTTGGTCACGGTGAACACGCCGCGCCGCGGCTCGCCCTCGCGGACCAGGGCCTCGCCCGCCTTCAGCCGGGCGTCGTCGGCCAGGGCTTCCATCGCATGGGCCTTGGACACTGGCAGGGCCGCGCAGATGGCCAGGTGGCGCACCAGGCAGCCGCCGCAGCCCGCCGCATTGGCCTGGCAGACCACGCCATCGGCCGGCGCAGCGGGCACCGGGGCGTCGTTCTGGCGGAGGATGCGAAGGCTCATGGCGGTCGGCTGGGCGGGTCTTCCAAAGCGATGATACGCCTGCAAGTCACTGATTCCCGGGCTGCGACAATCGGTCGCAGACGACGGTTTCAGCCCCCGTTCCCCCATTCAGGCCCGGATTCGGGTACAGTGCGCGCCGCTTGCCTGCGGCCGTTCGTTTCCCCGATGGTCCGCCGGCGCAGGGAACTCCCCCGCGAGTTCCCGCGCCCGCCCCGCTCCGACTTCTTTCGTTGCGCAAGCTCGGATCCGCCGTTTTGGCGCCTCCGCACCCCTTCTCGCAGCGCGGTTTCAGGGAACGCTTCGAGTCACGGTCTTGCCGCATTCTGCGCGTCCTACGTTGCCGCACTTCGTTGTGCCGGCGTTGCGTGCGTGTCCGGCCGGCCGGCTTTGGAGCTTTCACCATGACGTTTGAAACCTTGGGCCTGGCGCCCGCCCTGCTGCGCGCGCTCGACGAACAGGGCTACACCCAGCCCACCCCCATCCAGGAACAGGCCATCCCGCTGGCCCTGGCCGGCCATGACCTGCTGGCGGGCGCCCAGACCGGCACCGGCAAGACCGCCGCGTTCGGCCTGCCGCTGATCCAGTACCTGGCCACCACCCCGCAGGAAGTCGCCGCCCGCGGCCCGCGCAAGCCGCGCGCGCTGGTGCTGACCCCCACCCGCGAGCTGGCCGTGCAGGTGCACGACAGCCTGCGTGGCTACGGCAAGTACCTGCGCATCCCCAGCACCACCATCTACGGCGGCGTCGGCATGGGCAACCAGCTGGACGCGCTGCGCCGTGGCGTGGACATGGTGATCGCCTGCCCGGGCCGCCTGATCGACCACCTGGAGCGTCGCAGCGTGGACCTGTCCGGCATCGAGATCCTGGTGCTGGACGAAGCCGACCGCATGCTCGACATGGGCTTCCTGCCGTCGATCAAGCGCATCCTGGCCAAGCTGCCCAAGCAGAACCGCCAGACCATGCTGTTCTCCGCCACCTTCGCCGAGCCGATCCGCGAACTGGCCATGGAGTTCATGCGCGATCCCAAGCAGATCCAGGTCACCCCGAAGAACACCGTGGCCGAAACGATTACTCACCGCGTCCACCCGGTCGACGGCAGCCGCAAGCGCGACCTGTTGCTGCACCTGCTGGCCAAGGACAGCCGCCTGCAGACGCTGGTGTTCGCCCGCACCAAGCACGGCAGCGACAAGCTGGCGATGTTCCTGGACAAGAGCGGCATCAAGACCGCCGCCATCCACGGCAACAAGTCGCAGGGCGCCCGCCAGCGCGCGCTCAGCGACTTCAAGGCCGGCCGCATCAACGTGCTGGTGGCCACCGACATCGCCGCGCGCGGCATCGACATCGACCAGCTGCCGCAGGTGATCAACTTCGACCTGCCGATGGTGGCCGAGGACTACGTGCACCGCATCGGCCGCACCGGCCGCAACGGTTCGACGGGCGAGGCGATTTCGCTGGTGGCGCAGGATGAAGCCAAGTATCTGCGCGCCATCGTGCGCATGCTGGGCCGCGACGTGGACCTGCGCGACGTGCCGGGCTTCGAGCCGCAGACGCCGATCCGCTGGGGCAACAGCGCCCCGGGCAAGGCCGAGCAGCCCGCCGGCGAGCGCACCCCGCGCCGCAACGGCCCGCAGAAGCACGCGCGCCGTCCGCACAGCGAGGCGCCGCGCCACGCCCATGCAGGCCCCAAGAAGCACAGCAGCGGCCCGCGCCGCGACGGCGGCCGCACCGGCGGCGCCCGCCAGGGCCAGGGCCAGGCGCGTCCCGCGCGTTGAGTTGATCCACCCGCGCGGCACCTGACCGGTGCCGCGCGTTCCACCGCTTCCGGAACCGTCGCATGGACATCTTCAAGGTCTTCACCGTCGAAGCCGCCCACCGCCTGCCGCACGTGCCGGAAGGCCACAAGTGCGCGCGCCTGCACGGCCACTCGTTCCGCATCGAGCTGCACCTCTCCGGCCCGGTCGATCCGGCGGCCGGCTGGGTGATGGACTTCGCCGACGTGAAGGCCGCCTTCAAGCCGATCTACGAGCGGCTGGACCACCACTACCTCAACGACATCCCCGGCCTGGAAAACCCCACCAGCGAGCAGCTGGCGAAGTGGATCTGGGACCAGACCAAGCCGGTGCTGCCGCTGCTGAGCGCCATCGTGGTGCATGAAACCTGCACGTCAGGGTGCCGCTACACCGGCCCGTAGGGCATGGAACCGGTTTCATACCAGTGCATACAAGCGTTTGATTTTTAACGGCTCCTGACCGTTCGTCGGATTTCCATACGCCACTTATTGCACTGCAACATAGATCTGCCTATGCTGCATCGCAACAGATGGAAATCCCCTTTCAGGAGCACGCCATGACCACGCAATTCAACGAAAGCTTCAGCCAGTTCACCCACCAGTTCGCCGCCGCTGCCTCGCGCGCCAACCGCCTGGCCCTGGAAAGCGCCGAGACCGTGTTCGGCGTGCAGCTGAAGACCTTCGAGAAGAACATCGACGCCACCACCGCCTTCTTCGGCGAGCTGGCCGAAACCCGCGACCTCGAGGGTTACAAGACCCTGTGGCCGAAGGGCATGCAGGTGGCCAAGGACAACGCCGAGCGCGTCGTCGCCGCCAGCCAGGAAGTGTTCGGCCTGAGCCTGAAGACCGGTGAGGCCTTCGGCCAGCTGGTGAAGACCCAGTTCGAGTCCGCGACCGACAACGTCCAGGCCTCCGTGGCCAAGGCGACCAAGGCCGCCAAGGGCAAGTAAGACCCGCCCGCTCCACCGTTTTCATTGCGCGGCTCCCCCTCCCTCCGCGCAGCCGACCCGGCAGCCCCCACGCTGCCGGGTTTTTTATTGCCGCGGCGTGTCATGCAATCGGGCTCCGCCACGTAGCGTGCGCCATGCGCACGACCTCATGGCGCCCGATACGTGCGCCTGGCGCACGCTACGGGTCGAGGTGGAGATGCCGGGCCTGGGCGCTCGCGCTGGCGCCCGGCGCATACGGCAGCCTGCCCCAGCACGGCACCGGCAGGCGCGCGGACAGCAGCGCGAAGTTCTCGTCGCGGCGTTCCATGTCCGGATCGACCTCGTTGGCAATCCAGCCGACCAGGCGGGCGCCGTCGTCCTGGATCGCCCGCGCACTGAGTCGCGCGTGGTTGATGCAGCCCAGCCGCATGCCCACCACCAGCACCACCGGCAGGCGCAGTTCCTGCACCAGATGGCGCTGGTCCAGCGTGGCGGTCAGCGGCGCCGCCCAACCGCCGACGCCTTCCACCAGCACCAGGTCGGCCAGCGGATGCAGGCGCTCGAACGCGGACACCAGCACGCCGAGTTGCACATCCACGCCTGCCTCGCGCGCGGCGATCTCCGGCGCCAGCGGGGCGGGCAGCGCATACGGATTGAGGTCGTCGTAGGGCGGCACCGGATCGCTCGCCGCCTGCAGGGCCAGCGCATCGTCGTTGCGCCAGCCGTCCGGCGTCGCCACGCACCCGCTGGCGACCGGCTTCATGCCGACGGCACGCAATCCGCGCGCACGGAAGGCATGCAGCAGCGCGGCGCTGGCGACGGTCTTGCCGACCCCGGTATCGGTGCCGGTGACGAACAGGCGGTCCATGGCGCGGTCCATCACGAGCCCGCGACGGCGATGCCGCCCACGTGTCCGGTCGCCGCAGCGTTCGGGTAATGCACATTCATGCCCGCGATGATATCCGGCCCCCACCGTAGCGGCGGAGTAGAATCGGCCGCATGTCATTCGCCTCGCAAACGCTCACCGGCAGCAAGCCGGAACAATACGCACAGCTGGCCGAACAGGCCCGCGCCCTGCTGGCCGGCGAACCGGACCGGATCGCCAACGCCGCCAACCTCGCCGCGCTGCTGTACCACGCGCTGCCCGACTTCAACTGGGCGGGCTTCTATTTCTTCGATGGCCGGGAATTGGTGGTCGGTCCGTTTCAGGGCTTACCAGCCTGCGTGCGGATCCCGTTGGACAAGGGGGTCTGTGGAGCCGCCGCACGCACCCGCCAGACCCAGCGCGTGGACGATGTGGAGGCCTTCCCGGGCCATATCGCCTGCGATTCCGCATCGCGCTCGGAACTGGTGGTACCGCTGGTGAAAGGGGACGAACTGGTCGGCGTGCTCGACCTGGACAGTCCCCGCCTGGCGCGCTTCGATGCCGACGACCAGGCGGGCATGGAACGCATCGCCGCCATCTTCGTGGATTCGCTGACATGACAGGCACCAAGCTGCGCAACATCGGCCCCAAGTCCGCCGCCTGGCTCCGCCAGGTCGGCCTGCGCACGCAGGAGGACCTGGAGGGCGTGGGCGCGGTGGAAGCCTTCATCCGGGTCAAGCGCGCGGGCTTCCGCCCCAGCCTCAACCTGCTGTACGCGCTGGAAGGCGCCCTGCTGGACTGCCACTGGCAGCAGCTCCCCGAAGACCGCCGCGCCGAACTGCTGGTGGCCTACGATGCCGCCGCCGCCCTGCTGCCGCCGCCGCGCGGCCGTCCCGCCGCCGGCCCGGTCACCACCACGCACACCGAGCGCGAAGACGACGCCGGCCCGTCGCTCAACCTGTTCGACTCGCCCGGCGGCGAGGACTGACGCCAGCAAGCGTCGCGCGCCAGTTCGCTTACGCAACGGGACGTCGCGGCAAAAGCATCGCGGGCATGGCCCGCTCCTACAAAGCACCTTCCGCTTGGATAACGCCCGGCGGGCGCAATGCGCATCGTCCCGCGTATACTGCGCGCGCTTTCAGGTGACCCGCGGCGTCCGCGTCCGGGTTGAAACGGGAAGCCGGTGACCCGCGCAGGCGGCATTCCGGCGCTGCCCCCGCAACGGTAGGCGAAGACAACCGCGGCATCGGCCACTGTGCGACTTACGCATGGGAAGGCGCCCCGGCAGCGTGCATCGTGCACGCCTTCGCAAGCCCGGAGACCGGCCCGGAAGTCCACTGGTTGCGATGCGGAGGGCGTCGCGGCGTGCCGCGCCGCCGCTCGTATGCCGCGCTGTCCGCAACGTTTCCCTCTCTGTCGCAACTCCACGCCGAAAAAATGCGCGCGGGGCGCGCGATGGAGTTCGAATCCGATGTACAGCCGTCATTCCCTTTCCCTTCTTGCCGCCGCGGTCGCGCTGGCCCTGCCGTTCGCTGCGCAGGCGCAGGACGCCACCGAGCTGGACGAAGTCGTCGTCACCGGCACGCGCACGGACATTCCGCTGCAGGACAGCCTGGTACCCGCGCAGGTCATCACGCGCGAGGACATCGAGCGCAGCCAGGCCCGTTCGCTCGTCGACGTGCTGAAGGGCCGCGCCGGCGTCGGCTTCAGCAACCAGGGCGGCCTGGGCAAGCTGACCACCCTCAACCTGCGCGGCACCGAGTCCGACCAGGTGCTGGTGCTGGTCGACGGCATCCGCATCGGCTCGGCGACGGCCGGCCTGGCGTCTTTCCAGGACCTGCCGGTCGACCAGATCGAGCGCATCGAGATCGTGCGCGGCCCGCGCTCCAGCCTGTACGGCTCGGAAGCGATCGGCGGCGTGATCCAGATCTTCACCCGTCGTGGCGGCCAGGGCCTGTCGCGCGAGCTGCGCATCGGCGGCGGCAGCCACAACCTGCGCGAAGCCAGCGGCGGTTTCGCCTACGGCGGCGAGCGCGGCTGGATCGGCGCGAATGCGGCCTACCAGGAAACGGATGGCATCAACGCCTGCCGCGGTTCGGGCACGCTGTTCCAGGGCTGCTTCACCGATGAGCCCGACGACGACGGTTACCGCAACGTCTCGCTCAACGTGCGCGGCGGCTACCGATTCACCGACACGCTGACGCTGGAAGGCCACGCGCTGAATGCCGATGCCTTCAACGCATTCGACGGCAGCAGCTTCAGCGGCAACGAAGCCGACAACGTGCAGCGGGTGCTGGGCGGCAAGCTGACGTGGAAGCCGTCCACCCGGACCACGCTCACCACGCAGTTCGGCAGCGCTTCGGACGAGTCGGACAACCACTTCGCCAACGCCGCCACCGGCACGCGCACCTATGTCAGCACCTTCGATACGCGCCGCGACAACGCTTCGCTGCAGGGCGACTTCGCGGTCGGCGAGCAGCATCTGCTGACTGCCGGCGCCGACTGGCTGCGCGACGAGATCACCAGCACCACGCCGTTCACCGTGGACACGCGCGACAACACCGGCGTCTTCGTCGAGTACCAGGGCCGCTTCGGCGCGCATCGCCTGCAGGCCAGCGTGCGCAACGACGACAACGAACAATTCGGCAGCCACGCCACCGGCACGCTGGGCTGGGGCATGGACCTGGCCCGCGGCTTCAAGCTGACCGCCAGCGCCGGCACCGGTTTCAAGGCGCCCACGTTCAACGACCTGTACTACCCCGGCTTCAGCAATCCCGACCTGGAACCGGAAGAGTCGCGCAGCCTCAACCTGGGCGTCGCGCAGTACGGCGACGGCTGGAACTGGACCTTCAACGTGTACGACACGCGCGTGGACGAGCTGATCGGGTACGACAGCAGCTTCAAGATCGTCAACATCGAGGAAGCCCGCATCCGCGGCGCCGAACTGACCGGCGCGGTGACGCTGGCCGGCATCGACATCAGTGCCGAACTGAGCCACACCGATCCGCGCAACCGCACTGCCGGGGTCACGCACGACAACCTGCTGCCGCGGCGTGCGCGCAACACCGCGCGCGTCGACCTGGACCGTGCGTTCGGCGACTTCCGTGTCGGCCTGACCGCCAACGGCGCCAGCCACCGCTACGACAACGTCGCCAACAGCGTCCGCCTGGCGGGCTACGGCACGCTGGACCTGCGCCTGGAGTACGCCATCACCGACACATGGTCGGTGCAGGCGCGCGCCAGCAACGTGTTCGACCGCCAGTACGAAACGATCGCCTGGTACAACCAGCCCGGTCGCGAGTACGGCCTGAGCCTGCGTTACCGCGCACGCGACTGATCGCGCAGGCGATCCTGTCAGTGGACCCTGCGCACGCCGTGCAGGGTCCACGCATCGGCGAACCGTTCACCGCGGATGCCGCGCAATGCCGCGACCAGTTGGTGGTAGCTGTTCGCCAGTTGCGCGAACAGCTCCGCATAGCCGCTGCGCCCGCTGTCGGCCACGCCCTGGTAGGCGCCGCGTCCCAGGTCGATGAAGTAGTCCACGCTGACCCGTCGGCGCTGTGCCAGCGCGGGGAACAGCCCCGCGATCAGCAGGCAGCGGTCGCCCACGTCGCGCAGCGCGTCGGCGCGCGCGCTGCCCACGCGCAACTGCGCATCCAGCCATTCCAGCGCCTGCGTGCGCGCCAGCAGATGGCCGTCGCGCTGGTGCCGCAACAGCACGAAGACCAGGTAACTTTCCTGCGCTTCGTCCAGCGTCTGTCCACACCGCGCGCAGGCCTCGCGCACCAGCGACTGCCACAGTTCGGCGGCCGCGCCTTGTCGGATCGCTTCCATCGTCTGCCTCCCCCGGTTGACGACACGAGCCTAGCGCCGTGCGCGGCGGCGTGCTGGCAGGGACGCAATGCGAGTGCCAGCGTCGCCGACCGCCGCCACAGCGGCGCCGTGACCGCGATCAAGCGCAGGTGTCGAACAAGCCCGGCTGCGTCGCCATCTCGTCCCGGTCGCGGAATCCCGACAGGCCCACGCCGACCAAGCGATAGCGGGTGGCGCGCGGCAGATCGACGCGCTCGCGCAGCGCCAGCGCAATGGCGATGAACTCCTGCGCGGATGCCGGCGGCGACTCCGGCGTGAAGCTGCGCGTGAGAATGCGGAACTGCGACGTCTTCAACTTCAGCACCACCGTGCGGCCGACACGCTCGGTCTTGCGGCTGGCCTGCCATGCCTTTTCCGCGATGCGCACGATGTGCGGCTCCAGTTCGGACAACAGCAGGTCGCTGGCGAAGGTGTCCTCGGATGAGATGGACTGCACCGGCTGGTCGGGTTCCACCGGTCGCTCGTCGATACCGCGTGCGCGCCGGTACAGGCCACCGCCAAAGCTGCCGTAGCGCGCTTCCAGTTCATGCTGCGGATACGCGCGCAGATCGCCGACCGTGTGGATGCCGTCGGCGTTTAGCTTGCCCTGCATCACCTTGCCCACGCCCGGAATGCGCTCGACCGGCAGCGGCGTCAGGAACGCCTCCACCTGGTGCGGGCGCAGCACGAACTGTCCATCGGGCTTGCGCCAGTCCGAGGCGATCTTGGCCAGGAACTTGTTCGGCGCCACGCCGGCCGATGCCGTGAGCTGCGTCTCTTCGCGGATCTGCGCGCGGATGGTCTCGGCCACGGCGGTGGCCGTCGGCAGGTCGGACTTCGGCGTGGTGACGTCGAGATAGGCCTCGTCCAGCGACAGCGGTTCGACCAGGTCGGTGTGGCGCAGGAAGATCTCGCGCACCTGCCGGGACGCCGCCTTGTAGCGCGCGAAGTCCGGCGGCACGAACACCGCCTGCGGGCACAGCCGCTCCGCGCGCACCGCCGGCATCGCCGAGCGCACGCCGAACACGCGCGCCTCGTACGACGCCGCGCAGACCACCGAACGCTCGCCGCGCCACGCCACCACCACCGGTCGTCCGCGCAGCGACGGATCGTCGCGCTGCTCCACCGACGCGTAGAAGGCGTCCATGTCGATGTGGATGATCTTGCGCATCACGCGATGATATCGGCCGCCGTACGCGATCGCATGGACGCATCTTCAAACGATACGGTTGCGTGTGGACTTGCGGACAAAACGCGCGAAACCCTTGCCGCAATTGCGTCGCGCCGATGGTACGGCGGCGTATGGAAAAAACCGGTTGATCTGCATCAAGACAAGCGTATGCACATGTGTGCATTATTTGCGCTTCGCAGAATGGACGACGCAATGAACGCCCCCGCTTCCTTCTCGCGCGAACAGCTGCTGGCCAGCGCGCGCGGTGAACTGTTCGGCCCCGACAGCGGCCGCCTGCCCAACGACCCGATGCTGATGTTCGACCGCATCACCGAGATCCGCGAGGACGGTGGCGCGCATGGCAAGGGCATGGTGCGCGCCGAACTGGATATCCATCCGGACCTGTGGTTCTTCCAGTGCCACTTCCTCGGCGACCCGGTGATGCCGGGCTGCCTGGGCCTGGACGCGATGTGGCAGCTGACCGGCTTTTTCCTCACCTGGCTGGGCGCGCCCGGTCGCGGCCGTGCGCTGGGCTCGGGTGAAGTGAAGTTCACCGGCCAGGTGTTGCCGACCGCCAAGCGCGTCAGCTACGAGATCGACATCAGCCGCGTGATCAACCGCAAGCTGGTGCTGGCGGTGGCCGACGGCCGCATGCTGGTCGACGGCCGCGAGATCTACACCGCGCGCGATCTGCGCGTGGGCCTGTTCACCTCGACGGAGAACTTCTGATGCGCCGCGTCGTCATCACCGGCCTGGGCATCACCTCCTGCCTGGGCAACGATGCGGACACCGTATCGGCTGCGCTGCGCGAAGGCCGCTCGGGCATCCGCCACATTCCGCAGTACGCCGAACTCGGTTTCCGCAGCCAGGTCGGTGGCGCGCCGGAGATCGACCTGGAGGCGCAGATCGACCGCAAGCAGAAGCGCTTCATGGGCGACGCCGCCGCGTTCGCGCATATCGCGCTGCGCGACGCCATCGCCGATGCCGGCCTGGACGAGACGCTGGTCAGCCAGCCGCGTACCGGCCTGATCGCCGGCTCCGGCGGTGGGTCGGCCGAATGGCAGATCGAGGCCGCCGACCTGCTGCGTGCGCGCGGCATCCGCAAGGTGGGCCCGTACATGGTGCCGCGCACGATGTGCTCGACCGTGTCGGCCACGCTCGCCACCGCATTCAAGATCAAGGGCGTGAGCTATTCGATTTCCGCCGCCTGCGCGACCTCCGCGCATTGCATCGGCGCGGCGGCGGACCTGATCCGCGCCGGCCGCCAGGACATCATGTTCGCCGGCGGCGGCGAGGAACTGCACTGGGCGCTGACGATGATGTTCGATGCGATGGGCGCATTGTCGAGCAAGCGCAACGACGATCCCGCCCACGCCTCGCGTCCGTACGACGCCGACCGCGACGGTTTCGTCATCGCCGGTGGCGGCGGCATGCTGGTGCTGGAGGACTACGAGCACGCGGTGAAGCGCGGCGCGCGCATCCATGCCGAACTGCTGGGCTATGGCGTGACCTCCGACGGCGCCGACATGGTGGCCCCGTCCGGCGAAGGTGCCGTGCGCTGCATGCGGATGGCGCTGGAAGGCGTCACCGCGCCGCTGGACTACCTCAACACGCACGGCACCTCGACGCCGCTGGGCGACGTGATCGAACTGGAAGCGATCCGCAACGCGCTCGGCGACACGCTGCCGCCGATCTCGTCGACCAAGGCGCTGTCGGGCCACTCGCTGGGCGCGGCCAGCGTGCACGAGGCGATCTACTGCCTGCTGATGATGCGCGACGGTTTCATCGCCGGCTCGGCCAACATCGAGACGCTGGCCGAGGACGCCGCGAGCTTCCCCATCGTGCAGACCAGCCGCGATGCGACGCTCGACACGGTGATGTCCAACAGCTTCGGTTTCGGCGGCACCAACGCCAGCCTGGTGTTCGGCCGGGTCTGACCCGGCTCAGCGCGCGTCCACCGCGCGCCGCCCCAGCGCCGGATCGTCGGTGAAGAATCCGCCGATCCCCAGCGCGAGATGGGCACGGATCTCGGCGAGCGATCCCGCCTCGCTGCGCGTGCGCGGATCGTCGCCTTCGCGCAGCGCCGCCGGCAGGAAGTGGTTCTCCGGCCGGAACGTGTACGGCCACACCTGCAGGCCCGCCGTGCGCGCGTCGGCCATCAGCGCTGTCGGTGTCGCCCACGTGCCGTCTTCCGCCACCGGGATCAGCAGGCGCGTCCAGGGACCGATGATCTCGGCATAGCCGGCGATGTCCTGCAGTCCCGCCGGCGTCATCAGGTCGGCATAGCGGGTCGGCTTTCCTGCGGCCAGCGCATCGCCCGGTTGCGCGTCCGCCGGACCCAGCAACTGCAGCAGGCGGATGTTCCGCTGCGACGGCCCCAGGCGCGCGCGCAACGCGCGCAGGTTGGCCTGCTCGAACGACTGGATCACCACCGGCGCCTCGCGCGTGTAGGCGTGCGCCACCAACGTATCCAGAAGACGCTGCTCCATCGGCAGGCCGATGCGCTGGAAGTGGCTGGGATGCTTGAGCTCGGGAATCAGGCCGATGCTGCGCCCGCTGCGTGCGGCGTGGTCGGCCGCCAACGCGATGATCTCGTCCAGCGTCGCGATCCCGTAGCGGCCATCGTGTGCGGTGCCGCGCAGCTCGGGCAGGCGCTCGCGTGCGCGCAAGGTCTTCAGTTCCGCCAGGGTGAAGTCTTCGGTGAACCAGCCGTCGAACACCTCGCCGTCGATCACCTGCCGACGCTTGCGGGCAGCGAACGCGGGCCGCTGCGCGACGTCGGTGGTGCCGCCGATCTCGTTCTCGTGGCGCGCCACCAGCACGCCATCGCGGGTGGCGACCAGGTCCGGCTCGATGTAGTCGGCCCCGGCATCGATCGCACGCGCGTACGCGGCCAGGGTGTGCTCCGGCAGATGCGCACTGTCGCCGCGGTGGGCGATGACGAGCGGCTTCTCCGGCACGTCGCCTGACCGCGCGGGCAGTACCGGCATCACGGCCATCAGCAGAAGGAACAGGCGGGCGAACGGCATGGACATATCCTCATGAAGGCCAGCATGCCACGGCCGGCGGCGGGCCCGGAAAGCACGAAGCCCGGCTTCCGCCAGGCTCCGGTGCAACGCGGGAGGAGAGAGATGCCTCGTTGCAGGGCGCAGTTTGCATGCCGCCTGTTACAGGCCTGCGACAGCTCCACCCCGGCCACGACGCCGGTAGCGCCATCCCGCCACGCCGCTTGACAGCATTACATGTAAGCCATAGATTCCATTTCATGACAGCCCCGCGCCCCGCGATCAAGGCCTCCACGTTGCATGTCCGCAACTATCGGGAGCGCATGCGCGAGCAGGGCCTGGTCAAGAAGGACGTGTGGATCCGGCCGGAGTACGCCGAGGAACTGGCCGCCATCGAGAAGTCGATGCGCGATGCCGAGCGCGACGCGGGTATCCCCTACCTGCCCACGCAACCCGCCGAAGCCGGCTGGACCGTCGCCGCCATCCGCCATGCATTGCAGCAGGCCAGCACCGTGCGCGACGGGCTGATCAGCCTGGAGACCATCGAGGGCGCGGAACCCAGCCTGCATCTGGTGATGCACGAGTACGGCGACCTGTCGGTATTCCTCGCCGTCGGTGGCGAACAGATCCTGGTGGAGGCCTACCTGTGGCCGGTGGAGGACGTGGTCGATCCGGCCGCGTTCAACGCGCACGTGCTCAGCACGCACGTGCTGCTGCCGCTCTCGACGATCGGGATGCAGCGCATCGGCGGCGTCGCCGGCTACACCATGTTCGGCGCGCTCGATACGCACTCCAGCCTGGCCAACGTCATGTTCGAGATCGAGACGCTGGCCGAGAACGTCATCAGCGCCACCGACGCCTACCGGCCCTTCCTGCGCACGGCGACGCGGAGGAAGGCCTGATGCCCGACACGCTGAAGACGCTGTTCAAGCGGATCCAGGAGGGTATGGAAGGACTGGCCGGCGCCGTGATGGGCGACCGTGCCGAGCGCCTGCTCGACGAGGAGATCCGCGCCGTCGACGATGCCCTGCATGGCGCGCGCGGCGAGCACGCGGCGGCGAAGGCGCGCCGCGTCGCCAGCGAGCAGCACCAGGCGGCGCTGGCGACGCGGATCGGCGAGATGGAAGCCAAGGTCGAGGCCGCCCTGCGCCAGAGCCGCGCCACGCAGGCGCGCAAGGCCGCGGATGAGGTCGTCCAGCTCCAGGCCGAACGCCGCCAGCGCGCAGCGGAAAGCCAGCAGCTCGCCACGCAGGAACGCCAGTTCGCGCATGTCGTGGAGCAACTGGAAGGGCGCCTGCGCCGGCTCAAGCACCAGTTGGACATCCTGCGTGCCTCCAACAGCCTGCAGCGGGCGCAGGCGACCGTGGCGCGTCGGCAGCCCGGCGACCTGCTGTATCCGGAGCCGGCGTTCGCGTCCGCCGCGCGGATGAAGCAGCGTCGCGCGCCCACGCCGGCAAGCAGCGCCGCGAGTGAAGGCAAGAGCAAGAAGAATGCCGCCGACCCCGCACAGGCCGTGCTGGACCGCGCCCGCAAGCGCATCACGTCATCCGCGCGCAAGCGCTGACACAGGGGAGCCACCATGACCGAGTTCCTGAACACCGCACTGACCTTTCCGACACTGGTCTACAGCGTGCTGCTCGCGTTCTGCACGGTGTACTGGCTGCTGGCGGCCACGGGCATCGTCGACCTCGACACGGTCGACGGCTGGCTGACCACCGACGGCGACACCGCCGAACCCAATGTGGTCGCCGGCATGGTGGCCAGGCTCGGCCTGTCCGGCGTACCGATGATGCTGGTGCTGACGGTCCTGTCGTTCTTCGGCTGGCTGATCACCTACTTCGCGCACCTGTTCCTGCTGCAGCACCTGCCGGACAGCCTGCGCTGGATCGCCGGCGCCGGCACCCTGATCGCCGCGCTGCTGCCCGGCGCACTGGTGACCTCGCTGCTGCTGCGCCCGCTGGCCGCGGTCATCGCACGCCTGCGGCCGCCGGTGCCGCCGTCCGTGCTGGGTCGCGCCGGCGCCGTGATTTCGCCCTATGCCGATGCCGGCACGGGACGCGCCCACTTCGACGACGGCGGCGCCGGCCTGATCCTGCAGGTCCGCACGCTGCCGGGCGAGCGCCTGTCGCGCGGCGACCGCGTCGTGCTGATCGAGCACCTAGAAAGCGACAACACCTACCGCGTCATGTCCGAAACCGCCTTCCACCAGCAGTAAGCACCCGCGCCGTCTACAAGGAGTTCTGCAATGAGCACTGCCACCATCCTCCCCTTCGCCATCGGCCTGGTTGTCCTGCTGGTGCTGGGATTCGGCTTCATCGGCATCTTCAAGGCCTTCTACAAGAAGGTCGAACAGGGCACCGCCCTCATCGTCAACGACATGAGCGCGCAGCCCAAGGTGCATTTCACCGGCGCGCTGATCATCCCGGTGCTGTACAAGGCCGAGCTGATGAAGATCAGCCTGATCACCCTGCAGGTGGACCGCCGCGGCAAGGAAGGCCTGGTCTGCAAGGACAACATGCGCGCCGACATCGCGGTGGCGTTCTACCTGCGCGTCAACGAGACGCCCGGCGACGTGCTGCGCGTGGCCAAGGCGATCGGCGCCGACCGCGCGTCCGACCGGCATGCGGTGGACGAACTGTTCAACGCCAAGTTTTCCGAGGCGCTGAAGACCGTCGGCAAGAAGTTCGACTTCACCGAACTGTTCGACAAGCGCCAGGCATTCCGTGACGAGATCGTCGCCGTCATCGGCCAGGACCTCAATGGCTACGTGCTGGAAGACGTCGCCATCGACTACCTGGAACAGACGCCCAAGCACCTGCTCGACCCCAGCAACATCCTGGACGCCGAAGGCATCCGCAAGATCACCGAGCTGACCGCGCGCCAGAACGTGCAGACCAACGAGCTGGAGCAGAACGAAAAGCTGGCGATCACCAAGAAGAACACCGAAGCGCGCGAGGCGCTGCTCGCGCTCGAGCGCCAGCAGGCCGAGGCCGAGGCCCGCCAGCACCGCGAGGTCGAGACCGTGCGCGCCCGTGAAGCGGCCGAGACCGCCAAGGTGATCGAGGAGCAGCGCCAGGTCTCCGAGCGCGCGCGCCTGGAGACCGAGGAGCAGATCAAGATCCGCGAACAGGAGCAGCTGCGCCAGGTCGAAGTGGCCGAGCAGAACCGCCGCCGCGCCGTCGCCATCGAACTCGAACGTGTGGCCCGCGCCGAGCAGCTGGAGCGCGTCAATACCGACAAGGAAGTGCAGATGCAGCAGGTCGACCGCGACAAGGTGGTCGAGCAGGGCCGCATGGAAGTGGCCAACGTGGTGCGCGAGCGTACCCAGATCGAGCAGACGGTCGCCGTGGCCGAAGAGAAGATCAAGGAAACCCGCGAGATCGCCGAAGCCGACCGCGCCAAGCAGGTGACCGTGCTGGCCGCCGAAGCCGCCGCGCAGGAAACGCTGGTCAAGGACGTCAAGGCCGCCGAAGCCGCCGAGCAGGCCGCCCGCCACCGCGCGGTCGAGATGACCGTGCTGGCCGACGCCGAACTGCAGGCCGCGGGCAAGCAGGCCGAAGCCAAGCGCGTGCTGGCCGACGGCGTGCGCGCCGAAAGCGCGGCGCCCGGCCTGGCCGAGGCGCAGGTGCGCGAAGCCAACGCCGTGGCCATGGAGAAGACCGGCCTGGCCGAAGCCCGCGTGCTGGAAGCCAAGGCCGATGCGACCTACAAGCAGGGCAACGCCGATGCGCGCGTGCTCAACGAACGCCTGACCGCCGAAGCCGACGGCACGCAGAAGCTGGGCCAGGCCAACGCCAGCGCCACCCAGGCGATGGGCGATGCCGAAGCCAGCAACATCGCCAAGAAGATGTCCGCCGAAGCCGAGGGCCTGACCTCGAAGTTCGACGCGATGGGCAAGATGAGCCCGGATGCGCGCAGCCACGAGGAATTCCGCATGCTGCTGGAAACCCAGCTGCGCCAGCTGCTGGCGTCGATCGATGCGGGCAAGGCGATCTCGCGCGAGAACGCCGAGGTGCTGGCCGGCGCACTGAAGAACGCCAACATCGAGCTGATCGGCGGCGACGGCGGCGTGTTCAATGCGCTGACCAAGGGCATCTCGCTGGGCAAGGCGCTGGAAGGCATCGTGGGTGAAAGCCCGATCGCCTCGCAGCTGCTGGGTCGGCTGGCGGGTGCCGGCCTGCCGGCGCCGGGACGCCCGGCCGAAGCGACCGACGCCTGACGCGCCACGCCTGAACCGTGCCGGCGACCCTGTCCGCCGGCTCCGATTTCCGCATCGACCGCCCAGGACGGGCGAGGATGAGGCCTGATGTCCGTGACACCGAACGCAGAAGCTCCTTCCACCGACGCCCAGGTCGATCAGGCGGTCGCCCAGGGCGGCGCCTACGACGTGCTGCGCCGGCGCCTCGACGACCAGGGCTCGCGCCTGCGCAGCGTCGTCGAAACGCTCAACGCGCGCCGCCTGCAGGAGTTCGGCGACAGCCGGATGGAGACCATCGGCCGCCTGCGCATCCGCACCGAACACAATTCCGTGGGGCGCGACATCGTGCAGGTCGGCGACCTGCTGCTGTTCGGCTTCAACGTCTACATGGGCCTGAAGGCGACCACCTCGGTGGCCGACGTGTTCGGCATCCATCGGCTGGTCGAGACCGGCGATGGCTACGACGTGGCGCCGGTCGACATCGCCGCCAGCTTCCTCGCCGACGGCGCGTTCCAGCGCGACTTCAACGAGCTGTACAGCTACTACAAGGACGCGCGCCTGCTGCAGCTGATCGTCCGCGACGGCCGCCTGCTGATGGCGTTCCAGATCGGCCTGAAGAACACCGACGTGCGCGTGTTCCGCTGGACGCTGACCGCCGACGGCGAGGTGAACTACCTGGATGCGCGCGGCGAGCGCGACATCGTGCTGCCGCCGCCGTTCGACTTCGAGTGGACGCGGGCGACCAAGGACATGGAGGTCAGCGGCCGCCATCCGCACCTGAACATCCTCGACACGCTGTTCGTCGAGACCATCGGCGGCGACCTGACCCTGAAGGTGGAGAACAACACCGAGAGCGGCGCCGGCGTCTACAGCGAGCCGGTGGAAGACCGCACGCAGTCGCTGGACGATGCGCAGATCGAGTTCGCACGCGTCGGCTCGCTGATCCTGCTGAAGGTGCTGCCGTACCGCGAGAGCACCTGGCGCGGACTGGTCTACAACACCCAGACCGGCAAGGTGACGCGGCTGGACGCCATCGTGCAGGCCTGCATCCAGCTGCCCGAAGACCACGGCATCATTTTCCCCGGCGGCTACTACCTGCAGAACGGCGAGCACAAGGCCTTCGATGCCGCCGTGCAGGACATGCAGTACAAGCGCACGATCCGCTCGCCGAACGGCGAAGACGTGATGTACGTGTTCTACGAGCGCGAGACCGGCCAGGCCGCGCTGCTGGTCTACAACCTGGTACAGCGCCGCCTGCAGCCGCCGGTGCTGGCGCACGGCTATGCGCGGCTGCACGACGGACGCATGGTGCTGTTCCGCGCCGAGAACGACGACCCGACCCGCGTCCACCAGATGCAGCTCTGGCAGACACCGTTCAGTTCGGACGAATTCGCCGCGGCGCGACCGGCCGGCACGTCGTTCATGGCCAGGCTGGGCAATGCCGAACTGGTGCGCGCGGTGTCCAACCTGTTCGACCTCGCCCGCGAGATCGAACGCCCGGATGTGTCGGCGCAACGCTACCAGTTGCTGACGCACGCGACCCGCCGGCTGTTCGACCTGCACCACTGGATCGACAACGCACAGTGCGAGGGGCTGGCCACGCTGCTGCACGAGATCGCCGGCACCGGCGAATCGGTGCTGGACGAGTACGAGAAGGTGCAGGAGATCCGGCGCCAGTCCGAGACGGCGATGGCGCAGGCACAGCGCGACCACCGCGCCCTGCTCGGCCGCCTGCAGCCGGAAGGATGGAACGGCATCGGCGAGTTCGTCGACGCACTCGGCGCCGTCTCGCGCCTGCGCGGCCATCTGCTGACGCTGCGCGACTACCGCTACATCGATACCGCCGCCATCGACACGATGGTCGCTGCGCTGCAGGAGGCACACGAGCGAGTCGGCACGGCGACCGGCCGTTTCCTGGCCGACGAGAAGGCGCTGGCACCGTTCCAGCAGCGCCTCGGCGAACTCGACGCACGCGCCCAGAAGGCCGCCAGTGCACGCGAACTGGCGGAGGCCATCGACGCCATGCAGGGCATGGCCGGCGAGCTCGACATGCTGTCCGAACTGATGGCGACGCTGCGGGTCGACGACGCCACCCAGCGTACCCGCGTGGTCGACGCGCTGTCGGCCATCTACGCGAAGCTCAACCAGACCCGCGCGCGCGCCACCCAGCGTCGCCGCGAGCTCGGCTCGGCCGAAGCGGTGGCGCAGTTCGGCGCACAGTTCACCCTGTTCGGCCAGGCCGTCAGCAATGCCCTGGCGATGGCGACCACGCCGGAACGCGCCGACGAACAGCTGTCGCGCCTGATGGTGCAGTTGGAGGAACTGGAGAGCCAGTTCGGCGAACACGAACAGTTCCTCGGCGACATCCTGTCCAAGCGCGAGGAGATGCTGGAGGCCTTCGAGGCGCACAAGCAGGCGTTGCTGGACGAGCGCCAGCGCAAGGCGCAGTCGGTGCAGGAAGCCGCAAGCCGCATCCTGGAAGGACTGGGCCGACGCACCGAGCGCTTCACCACGCCGGACGAACTCAATGCCTTCTTCGCCGGCGATGCGCTGATCCTCAAGCTGCGCGAACTGGCCGGCCGCCTGCGCGAGCTGAAGGACTCGGTGAAGGCCGACGACATCGAGGCGCGCATCAAGGGCGCGCGCGACCAGGCCGTGCGCGGCCTGCGCGACCGCAGCGACCTGTTCGAGGACGCCGGCAACGTCATCAAGCTGGGGCCGCGCCACCGTTTCAGCGTCAACACGCAGCCGCTGGACCTGACCCTGATCCCGCGCGGCGATACGCTGGCCGTGCACCTGACCGGCACCGATTACCTGGAGCCGTTGCAGGAACCCGCACTGGACGCGCTGCGCGACTATTGGGACGTCAGCCTCGCGTCGGAGTCGCCCTCGCTGTATCGCGGCGAGTATCTCGCCTGCCGCCTGCTGGAGGATGCACTGGCAAACGAAGCGGGCCTGAGCGCGGACCAGCTGGAACATGCGCTGGCCGATCCGGAAGCGCTGGACAGGATCGTCCGCGACTATGCCGCGCCCCGTTACCGCGAGGGCTATGAAAAGGGCATCCACGACCACGATGCCGCCGCGATCCTGCGCGCGTTCCTGCCGCTGCGCAACGCCGCCGGCACGCTGCGGCATTCGCCTTCGGCACGCGCCCTGGCGGTGGCATGGTGGTGCCGAAATGATGCCGCGCCGCAGGAGACGACCGACCGGATCCGCGCGGCGCGCGCGATCGACACGATGTCGCCGGCGGGCCGCGCCCTGCAGGCGATGCGTGACGAACTGGCGGCCACGATCGTCGAATGGGTCCAGCACGGCGCACTGCCCTTCCCCGCCACGGAGGCATCGGCGGCCGCGGCCTTCCTGCTCGACACGATCACCAGCGCGACGCCCACGTTCCGTTTCACCCACTACGCCGACGCCCTGGTGACCGCATTCCGTGCGCGCCTGCCCGACGACGCCGGCGGCAGCGTGCTCGCCAGTGCACTGCAGCGCCTGGACGGGCAACCGGCGGCGGCGTGGTCGCTGCTGCGGCAGGCGCTGGATGCGCTGGCCGCATTACCCGAGCACGCGCACCTGGTCGCCTACGTGCCGGAAGCGATCGCCCTGTTCCGCCATGGCGCGCAGCTGACGCACGTGGTGGAGCACGTGACGCTGATGGGCCAGGTCGACGGCCTGCTCGGCGAACATCCGCGCATCCGCGAGGGACGCCTGGCGCTGGCGGTGGACGACCTGCCGGCGCGCTTCGCCGCCCACCGCGACCACTTCGTCCCGGCGTGGCAGCGTTACCAGGCGCTGCGCAGCGACGTCGCACAGCGCGAGCGCGCCGCGATGCGGCTGTCCGAATTCAAGGCCCGCCCACTCAGTTCGTTCGTGCGCAACAAGCTGATCAACGACGTCTACCTGCCCGTCATCGGCGACAACCTCGCCAAGCAGATGGGCACGGTCGGCGAGAACAAGCGCAGCGACCTGATGGGCCTGCTGATGATGATTTCGCCGCCCGGCTACGGCAAGACCACGCTGATGGAATACGTGGGGCACCGGCTGGGCCTGGTCTTCATGAAGATCAACGGGCCGGCGCTGGGCCATGAGGTGCGTTCGCTGGATCCGGCGCAGGCGCCGGACGCGACCTCGCGGCAGGAGCTGGAGAAGCTCAACCTCGCGCTGGAGATGGGCAACAACGTGATGCTGTACCTGGACGACATCCAGCACACGCATCCCGAGTTCCTGCAGAAATTCATCTCGCTGTGCGACGGCACGCGCCGCATCGAAGGCGTCTGGCGCGGCAAGACCAAGACCTACGACATGCGCGGGCGCAAGTTCGCCGTGGTGATGGCGGGCAATCCTTACACGGAGTCCGGCGAGGTCTTCAAGATCCCCGACATGCTGGCCAACCGCGCCGACATCTACAACCTCGGCGACGTGCTGGGCGGCATGGAAGACGCCTTCCTGCTGAGCTACGTGGAGAACTGCCTGACGTCGAACCCCGTGCTGGCGCCGCTCGCCACCCGCGACATGGCCGACCTATACCTGCTGATCGACAAGGCGCGCGGCAAGGACGTCAGCACCAACCAGCTGTCGCATGCGTACAGCGGTGCGGAGATCGGCGAGATCGTCGCCGTGCTGCAGCGCCTGCTGACCGTGCGCGACGTGGTCTACCGCGTCAACCAGCAGTACATCGCCAGCGCCGCGCAGGCGGACAAGTACCGGGTGGAGCCGCCGTTCCGGCTGCAGGGCAGCTACCGCAACATGAACAAGCTGGCGGAGAAAATCTCGCCGGTGATGAATGCCGCCGAGCTGCAGCAGCTGATCGCCGACCACTACCTGGGCGAAGCGCAGCTGCTGACCACCGGCGCGGAAGAGAACCTGCTGAAGCTCGGCGAGCTGCGCGGCACGCTGGCCGCCGACGAACAGGCACGCTGGCAGCAGATCAAGGCCGACTTTCTGCGCAACAAGGCGATGGGGGCCGACGATGCCGATGTCGGCGGCCGCGTCGTCGCACAGCTGGCCGACATCGCGGTCGGCCTGCAGCGGCTGGGCGAACCGGCGCCGGTCGAAGCCGCCCCGCCGGCACCGTGGGAGCAACTGCTTTCCGCACTGCATGCGTTGCGGATGCCGGAACCCGTCGCACCTGCATCGCCCGCGGCGGCGGCACCGGCCGTGGACACCGCACCCGTGCTGCAGGCGCTGCAACAGACGATGGCCCGACAGGACCAGCTCAACGCCGCGCTGGTCGCGCTGGCGCAGGCATTGCGCAGCGGCGCCACCGCATCTGCACCGGCAGTCGCGCGCAAGGCCAAGCCTCGCTCGCCGCGCGAAGCCGAATTCGACCAGGTGATCGCCAGCCTCGCCTTCAAGGAAGAACGCCCGACGCCGACGCTGGACGTATCGCCGTCGACGCACGATCTCGACCCCGAGGGAGAGCCGCCGCGGTGAGTCACCCTCCCGCCCCGGACGCCGGCATCGCCGGCCTGACCGAGCACGCCGCCGCCATCCGCGCGCTGGCGCAGGCGGGCGCGGGCGACCTGCAGGCGACGCTGCGCGACCTCCGCACCGTGCTGCTCTCGGCCGATCCGCGTGCACTGCGTCGCAGCGTCGGCTTCTGGGGCCGGCTGATCGGCCGCGACATCCGCCTGGCCGCCGAAGCGCGCGCGCTGCGCGAGCGCAGCGGCATCCTGTTGCGGCAGGCGGGCTTCGAGGCCGAACGACTTCGCCACCAGCATGCGACGCTGTCGGACCACGCCCAGCGGCTCCGCGATGCCAGCGCGCGCCTGCAACGCGAGATCGACGACCTGGCGCGCCAGCAGGCCACGCAAGCCTCGCACGCCGGCACCTGGCGCCTGACCCACCTCATCACGCTGCGCAGCGCGTACGAGATCACCATCAGCCAGTTGGATATCGTCGCCGCCAATGCTCTGGCCATCGCCGAACGCCACGCGCAGCAACTGCCCCGGCTCGGCGTGCTGCTGGACCAGCAGGCGGGCGTTGCCGCCGGTGCCGGCCACGGAATGCAGCTATCCTCCGCAACGCGGGCGATAGACGAGCTGGAAGCCCATATCGAACACCTGCCCGCGCCACCGGCTGCACCCGCAGCGGCAGCGCGCGCCACCCACGCCCAGGAGGCCCCATGACGACGACGAACCCCGAACAGACGCTGGTCCCCGCCGCGCTGTCGCCGCAGCTGCTGACCGACCTGGGCCTGGAGAGCGCCGACATTCCGCGCATCCAGGAGGCGACCAAGGCGCTGCAGGACATCGCGCCCGGCAACCTGCACACCTACGGCCGTGAAGCGACCACCAAGACCAGCGCCTTCAGCACGCAGCTGCTGGACAAGGTCCGCAACGCCGATCTCGACAGCAGCGGCGAGAAGCTGGGCGACGTCGTGCGCATCGCGCGTTCGCTGAACCTGGAGTCCTTCCATGGCCGCTCCAAGCTGCCGATCCTCGGCCCGCTGATCGACAAGCTGCGCGCCACCAAGGACGACCTGGTGCAGCGCTACAGCTCGACCAACCGCCAGATCGACCAACTGATGGCCGACGTCGGCAAGACCCAGCAGATCCAGCAGCAGCGCGTGCGCGAGTACGACCAGATGCACGACATCGTGCTGGACGAACGCCGCGAACTGGGCGTGCACGTGGCCGCCGGCCGCGTGCGCATCGCCGAGCTGGAGGCGGAACTGGCGTCGCTGTCCGGCCTGGAGGATCCCGAATCCCGCACGCGCCGTGCCGCGCTCGATACCGCGCTGCGCCTGATCGACAAGCGCGTGTCCGACCTGCAGGTGCTGCAGCACGCGGCCACGCAGACGCTGCCGATGATCCGCCTGATCCAGGCCAATGCGATCCAGCTGATCGAGAAGTTCAGCGCGGTGCGCGACATCACCATCCCGATGTGGCGCAACCAGTTCGCCATCCAGCTGTCGCTGGCCGACCAGCGCAACGCGGTGGAACTCGCCAACGCCATCGACGACGCCAGCAACGAGCTGATGCGCAAGAACGCCGAGCTGGTGCATTCCACCGCCGTCGGCACCGCCCGCGCCAACCAGCGCTCGGTGATCGACATCGAAACCCTGCGCACCGTCAACGAGACCCTGATCCGCACGGTCGAGGAAGTCCGCGAGATCCACCGCGAAGGCATGGCCAAGCGCAAGCAGCTGTCCACCGAGCTGGTGGACATGCGCGAAGACCTGGAGAAGCGACTGGCGCTGCCGACCACCGGCAACGCCACGCCGTAGCGCGGGTACGACGCGGCCTCCACCGGCGGGGTCCACGCGTCGCTGCGTCGGCAGCGCGCGTGGGCGGCGAAAATCGGGGTGCTTATCTTGCGGGGTTCGATGCGGGCGTCGGGCGACGGCGGCATGCCGGCGTCTGTCGACACGACGACGTCACCTCACCTCACGTTATCGACCCGCACGCTGTGCTTTCCTTCGCTCGACGCGGCCAGCGTGCTCCCGCGCGGTTAAACTGGCCCGCCGCGCGGACGACCGTGTCGGGACAGCAGCGGATCGAAGAACAGATGAGCGACGACGCCAGCGTCACCACCGGCCAGGCCAAGGGACTGACGGCTTGGGCATGCCACCCTGACACGCGCCTGCCGGCAGCACGCATTGGCATGACGGTCGGCGGCTGATGACCACCACCCTGATCCGCAACGCGGATGTGTACGCGCCCGAACCGCTGGGACGCCGCGACCTGCTGCTCGGCGGCGGCAAGGTGCTGTGGATCGGCACCGATGCGCCCGACCTGCCCACCACCTTCGGCACCCAGGTGCTGGACCTGGGTGGCCGCCGATTGCTGCCGGGCCTGATCGACGGCCACGTGCACGTCACCGGCGGCGGTGGCGAGGCCGGCTTCGCCAGCCGCGTGCCGGCGCCGACGCTGTCGCGCTACACCCGCAGCGGCGTGACCACGGTGGTCGGCCTGCTGGGCACGGACGACGTCGCCCGCGGCACGCGCGAACTGGTGGCCCACGTCAACGCGCTGCGCGAAGAAGGACTGTCGGCCTGGGGATACGCCGGCGGCTACCATCTGCCGCCCGCCACGCTGACTGGTAGCGTGCGCACGGACCTGGCCTTCATCGACTGCCTGCTCGGGGTGGGGGAGCTGGCGATCAGCGACCACCGCTCCAGCCAGCCGACCCTGGACGAACTGCTGCGGATCGCGTCCGAAGCGCACGTGGCCGGGCTGATGACCGGCAAGGCCGGCATCGTCCACCTGCACCTGGGCGACGGTCCGCGCGGCCTGGACCTGGTGCGGCGCGCGCTCGATCAGAGCGAGCTGCCGCCGCGGGTGTTCAACCCGACCCACGTCAACCGGCGCAAGGCGCTGTTCGACGAGGCCATCGAACTGGCCCGGCGCGGCTGCAGCATCGACATCACCGCCTTCCCGGTGGACGAGGGCGAGGACGCGTGGAGCGCGGCCGATGCGCTGGTCCGCTACCTCGACAGCGGCGCCCCGCGCGACCGGGTCACCATCAGTTCCGACGCCGGCGGCTGCCTGCCCTGCTTCGATGCGCAGGGCCGCGTGTGCAGCATGGACGTCGGCCACTCCGGCGCGCTGATCGACACGCTGCGCGAACTGCTGGCCCGCGGCATCGCCCTGCAGGATGCGTTGCCCGCCTTCACCTCCAACGTCGCCGGGCTGCTGCGCCTGCCCGGCAAGGGCCGCATCGCGGCGGGCGCCGACGCCGACCTGGTGGTGCTGGATGCCACCGGCGCGGTGACCGACGTGTTCGCCGGCGGCCACCCGCACCTGCGCGATGGCGCGGTGCTGCGGCGTGGTACGTTCGAATCGCAAGACACCTGAAACACCGGAGCACTCGATGCCAAGCAAGCCCGTCAACGGGGAGCAACGCGGCTGGATCATCCCGATCGGCGGCGCTGAGGACAAGGAAACCAACCCGCGCATCCTGGCGCGTTTCGTCGAACTGAGCGGTGGGGCCGACGCCGACATCGTCGTCATCCCGACCGCGAGCCGGCTGAAGGAATCCGGCCCCCGCTACGAGGAGCTGTTCCGTGGCATGGGCGCACCGCGGGTCGACGTGCTGGACTTCGACACCCGCCGCGACTGCCAGGAGGAAGGCCGGCTGGCGCGGCTGGCGGAGGCCAGCGGCATCTTCTTCACCGGCGGCAACCAGTTGCGCCTGTCCACCATCCTCGGTGGCACCCAGGTGGCGCGCTGCATCCGTTCGCGCAACGCGCAAGGCGTGACCGTGGCCGGCACCAGCGCCGGTGCCGGATTCCTGAGCGAGCACATGATCGCCTTCGGTACCGAGGGCTCGTCGCCGCGCGCCAGCAGCGTGCGCCTGGCGCCCGGACTGGGCCTGACCAACCGCTTCGTGATCGACCAGCATTTCCGCCAGCGCGACCGCCTGGGCCGGCTGACCGCGGCGCTGGGCTACAACCCGTTCGCGATCGGCATCGGCCTGGACGAGGACACCGCCGCCTTCATTTCCCCCGACGACACGCTCGAGGTCGAGGGCAGCGGCGCGGTCACCGTGGTCGATGCCCACGACCTGCAGTTCTCCTCCATGGCCCAGGCCGGCGAGGACGACCCGGTCTGCCTGCTGGGGCTGGGCGTCCATATCCTGATCGCCGGCGCCACCTTCAACCTGCATACGAGGCGGGCTTCGGCCGGCCGACTGGCGACCCGCAAGACCTGATCCGACAAGGGAACCTCCTGCATGCGCATCCTCGAACGCTCCGTCTACGTTGGCCCGTCGCAGCATGCGCACTTCCCGGTGATCCGGCTGCTGCTGGACCTGGGCGACCTGGAACAGTGGCCCACCGCGCGCCTGGGCCCCGGCTTCATCGACGGCCTGGTGGCCGCGGTGCCCGGCCTGGCCGAGCATGGCTGTTCCTACCGCGAGCCCGGCGGCTTCCTGCGCCGCATGCGCGAGGGTGAAGGCACCTGGCTGGGCCACGTGCTCGAACACGTGGCGATCGAACTGCAGAACATCGCCGGCGAGGACGTCACCTTCGGCAAGACCCGCAGCGTCGACGGTCGCCCGGGCGTCTACACCGTGGTCTACGAATACGCCCAGCGCGAGGAAGGCATCGCCGCAGGCGAACTGGCGCTGCGCCTGCTGTGCTCGCTGCTGCCCGAGGGCGTCCGCCCCGCCGGCAGCGTGCCCGAGGACTGGGACTGGGAACCGGCGCGCGACGACTTCATCCGCTACGCCCAGCGGCGCGCGCTGGGGCCGTCCACCGCCTCGCTGGTGCGCGCGGCCGAGGAGCGCGGCATCCCGTGGCTGCGGCTCAACAACCAGTCGCTGGTGCAGTTCGGCCACGGCAAGTACCAGCAGCGCATCCAGGCCACCATCACCGGCAAGACCTCGCACATCTCGGTCGAACTGGCCAGCGACAAGGAGGAGACCAACAAGATCCTCGGCTCGCTCGGCCTGCCGGTGCCGCGCCAGCACCTGGTCACCAGCCAGACCGACGCGGTCAAGGCCGCGCAGCGGCTCGGCGGTCCGGTGGTGCTCAAGCCCTACAACGGCAACCACGGCCGCGGCATCACCATCAACATCAGCGGCGACGACGAGATCCGCGCCGCGTTCGACGCCGCGCGCGAGCACTCGCGTTCGGTGATCGTGGAGACCTTCCAGGAAGGCGACGACCACCGCCTGCTGGTGGTCAATGGCGAACTGGTCGCGGCGACGCGACGCACGCCCGGCCATGTGGTCGGTGACGGCCGCAGGACCATCACCGAACTCGTCGAGATCGTGAACCAGGACCCGCGCCGCGGCATCGGCCACGAGAAGGTGCTGACGCGCCTGGAACTCGACCGCGAAGCGAACCTGATGATGGAACGCGTCGGCTACACCGCCGACGCGGTGCCGAAGCAAGGCGAGGTAGTGTTCCTGCGCTCCACCGCCAACCTGTCCACCGGCGGCACCGCCACCGACGTCACCGACGTCATCCATCCGGACAACCGCGACATGGCGGTGCGCGCGGTGCGCGCGATCGGCCTGGACGTGGGCGGCGTGGACTTCATCAGTCCCAACATCGCCGAGAGCTACAAGAACATCGGCGGCGCGATCTGCGAAGTGAACGCCGCGCCGGGCTTCCGCATGCACGTCGCGCCCAGCGAAGGCACGCCGCGCGACGCCGCCGGCCCGGTGATCGACATGCTGTTCCCGCCGGGCACGCCCTCGCGCGTACCGATCGCGGCGGTCACCGGCACCAACGGCAAGACCACCACCGCGCGCATGCTCGCCCACATCACCAAGATGGCCGGCTACACGCCGGGCCTCACCACCACCGACGGCGTCTACATCGACGGCCAGCGCACGGTGGAAGGCGACATGACCGGCCCTGTCTCGGCGCGGATGGTGCTGTCCGATCCGCACATCGACCTGGCGGTACTGGAAACCGCGCGCGGCGGCCTGCTGCGCGCCGGCATGGGCGTGCCGGAAGTGGACGTGGGCGCGGTGCTCAACATCGCCGCCGACCACCTGGGCCTCAAGGGCATCGATACGCTGGAACAGCTGGCGGAGATCAAGCGCATCGTGGTCGAGGTGGCCAGGGACTGCGCGGTGCTCAACGCCGACGACGTCAACGTGCTGAAGATGTCGGGCTACACCCAGGCGAAGACGATCTGCTACGTCACCATGAACCCGTCGCATGCGCTGGTGCGCGAGCACATCCGCGCCGGCGGCCGCGCCTGCGCGCTGGAGGCCGGCGTCAACGGCCACATGGTCACGCTGTACGACAAGGGCAGCCACATCCCGCTGATGTGGACCCACCTGATCCCGGCCACGCTGGAAGGCCGTGCCCTGCACAACGTGCAGAACGCGATGTTCGCCGCGGCGATGGCGTTCTCGCTGGGGATCAAGCTCGACGCGATCCGCCAGGGCCTGCGTACCTTCGACACCACCTTCTTCCAGGCCCCGGGCCGGATGAACGTGTACGACGAGCATCCGTTCAAGGTGGTGATGGATTACGCGCACAACGCGCACGCGGTGGGGATGATGGCCGATCTGGCCCAGCGCCTGGAGGTGGCCGGGCGCCGGATCGTGGTGGTGGCCGCCCCCGGCGACCGCCGCGACGAGGACATCCAGGACATCGCCCGTGCGGTGGCCGGTCGCTTCGACCACTACGTGGTCAAGCGCGACGACAGCCTGCGCGGCCGCGACGGCGACGAAGTGCCGCGGATCATTGCGCGCGCGCTGCAGGCGGCGGGCGTGGCCGAGACGGCGATCGAACAGATCCCCGACGAGCAGCAGGCCATCGACGCCGCGCTGCGCATGGGCAGGCCCGGCGACCTGGTGCTGGTGTTCGCCGATGCCCTGGCCCGCTCGTGGAAACAGATCACCAAGTTCGCGCCCGAAGGCGCCGAGCCGCGCAGCGCCCGCAAGATCGAGTTGCCGTCGCTGCCGCCGGCGCCTACCGCCGACGAGGCGGCCGTGGCGGCGATGGAGGGCGTGATCCGCGAAGAGCGCGGGCTGGTGCTCGCGCGCCACGACGAAGGCAGCGATTGAGCGGCGGCGATCCGCACCTGCCGGATCGCACCCTCCAGGAACGACCCGCCACATGAGTGAACCCGCTCCCTTGCCGTTCGACGACCTGCGCCGCCTGACCGGGCCCAACCTGTACTTCGCCGGACCGGGCGCGGTGCTGGAAACCCTGGTCGGCGCACCGGTTCCACCCGCACTGATCGAGGACTGGAAGCGGCGCATCGCCCGCGCGCGCGCCGCCCTGGGCTGGCCGCAAGGCCCGGTGACGGTACGCGAACACGCCAGCGGCGCCAGCCTCGCCTTCGCCGCACCCGGCGACATGCTGTACGCCGCCGCCGACGTGGACGAATGGGCCTGGCTGTCCGCCCTGGTCGCAGCCGGGAGGCACATTGGCGAACCGGCGCTGCAGCCCGGATATCCCTCGTTCGTCGACGAAGACGCGGACCTGCGCCTGCTGCGCGCCATTGCCGCGGCCGAAGGCCTGCCGCGACTGCCCGCCCTGCAAGCGGCCGCGCGTGCACACGGCCTGCCGCTGCTGCTCGACGACGAGCAGCTGTCCATCGGCATGGGCCGCGGCAGCCGCACCTGGGACAACCCCGCGCTGCCTACGCCCGATGACGTGCCGTGGCAGCACCTGCATGCGATCCCGGTGGCCCTGGTCACCGGTTCCAACGGCAAGACCACCACCGTGCGCCTGCTCACCGCGATCGCCATCGCGCACGGCTGGCACACCGCCAACAGCTGCACCGACGGCCTCTACCTGGACGGCGTCCTGATCGAGGGGGGCGACTACTCCGGCCCGGGCGGCGCGCGCAGCCTGCTGCGCGATCGCCGGACCCAGGCCGCGATCCTGGAGACCGCGCGCGGTGGCCTGCTGCGCCGCGGCCTGGCGATCGAACGCGCCGACGTGGCCGTGGTCACCAACGTCAGTCCCGACCACTTCGGCGAATACGGCATCCACGATCTCGACGGCCTGGCCGAGGTGAAGCTGACCGTGGCCCGCGCCATCGACGCCGACGGCATGCTCGTGCTCAACGCCGACAACGACCTGCTGCGTCGGCATGCCGCGCGTCTCGAGGTACCGCTGGCCTGGTTCTCCACCGACGACGAGCATCCGCTGCTGCGGCAGGCGCGCGCCGACGGTCGCCGCAGCTGCGGCGTGCGTGACGGCCACCTGTGGCTGTTCGACGGTAGCCACACCCACGATCTCGGCGCGGTCGCCGACATGCCGCTGACCCTCGGCGGCCTGGCCGCGCACAACGTACAGAACTGCGCCGCCGCCGCCCTCGCCGCGAGCGGGCTGGAAATCGCGCCGGCGACGATCGCGGCGGTGCTCGCCCGCTTCGGCCGCGACCACCGCGACAACCCCGGCCGCCTGCAGCGCTGGGTGCTCGGCGGCGGCGTGCAGGTGTACGTGGACTACGCGCACAACCCCGATGGCCTGACGCAGTTTCTCGATCTGGTCCGTCAGGCGCACCGCGACGGCGCACGCCTGCACCTGCTGCTCGGCCAGGCCGGCGACCGCAGCGACGAGGCCATTGCCGACCTCGCCGCCACCGCCGCGTCGTTCCGCCCCGACCACGTGGTGCTGAAGGACATGGAAGGCTACATGCGTGGACGCGAAAGCGGCGAGGTGGGCCGATTGCTGCGCGCGGCGCTGGTGCGCCACGGCGTGGCCGACGGCGCCATCGACGAATGCTGGGACGAAACCGAAGCCGTGCGCGCGATCCTGTCCGCCGCCCGCCCCGGCGACAGCCTCGCCCTGCCGGTGCACGGCGTCGCTGCGCGCGAACGCGTCACCGCCCTGCTCGACCAGTTGCAGGCGCAGGCATGGTCGGCCGGCGATCCCGTCGCCGGCGACTGATTACTCCACCGTCACCGACTTCGCCAGGTTGCGCGGCTTGTCCACGTCAGTGCCGCGCGCGAGCGCGGTGTGGTAGGCGAGCAGCTGCACGGGGATGGTGTGCACGATGGGGCTGAGCACGCCGACGTGACGCGGGGTGCGGATGACGTGCACGCCTTCGGATTCGCTGAAGTGGCTGTCCTGGTCGGTGAACACGAACAGTTCGCCGCCGCGCGCACGTACTTCCTGCATGTTGGACTTCACCTTCTCCAGCAGCACGTCGTTCGGCGCGATCACCACCACCGGCATGTCGGCGTCGACCAGCGCCAGCGGGCCGTGCTTCAGTTCGCCGGCCGGATAGGCCTCGGCGTGGATGTAGGAGATCTCCTTCAGCTTGAGCGCGCCTTCCAGCGCGATCGGATAGTGCAGGCCGCGACCGAGGAACAGCGCGTCGGACTTGGGCGCGAAGCGCTCCGCCCACGCCGCGATCTGCGGCTCCAGGTTCAGCGCGTGCTGCACGCTGCCGGGCAGGTGGCGCAGCTGCTCCAGATAATCGGCTTCCTGCTCCGGGGTGACCTTGCCGCGCAGCTTGCCCAGCACGACGGTCAGCTGGAACAGCGCCGCCAGCTGGGTGGTGAAGGCCTTGGTCGAGGCCACGCCGATCTCGGCGCCGGCGCGGGTGTAGCAGACCAGTTCGCTGGCACGCGGAATGGCGCTTTCCGGCACGTTGCAGATCGACAGCGTGTGCTGGTGGCCCAGCGACTTGGCGTACTTCAGCGCCTCCATCGTGTCGAGGGTTTCGCCCGACTGCGAAATGGTGACGATCAGGTGCTTCGGGTTCGCGTACGCATCGCGGTAGCGGTACTCGCTGGCGATCTCGACGTTGCACGGCAGGCCGGAGATCGCTTCCAGCCAGTAGCGCGCGGTCATGCCGGCGTAATAGCTGGTGCCGCAGGCGAGGATCTGCACGCCTTCGATGTCCTTCAGCGCGGCCTCGGCGTTGGCGCCGAACAGCGTGGGCGAGAAGCCGCCGTCGACCACCGCCTCGATGGTGTCGGCGATCGCGCGCGGCTGCTCGTGGATCTCCTTCTGCATGAAGTGGCGGTACGGGCCCAGTTCCAGCGACGCCAGCGACACGTCGGAGACGTGCACCTCGCGCTGGATCG
Organism: Pseudoxanthomonas sp. LH2527; assembly: GCF_022539275.1. Classification (NCBI taxonomy): domain Bacteria; kingdom Pseudomonadati; phylum Pseudomonadota; class Gammaproteobacteria; order Lysobacterales; family Lysobacteraceae; genus Pseudoxanthomonas; species Pseudoxanthomonas sp. LH2527. Next base: position 72,399 of record NZ_JAKZBW010000015.1, read on the forward strand.
GTTCGTTCTTGCCGTCGAAGACCTTGACGCCTTCGCGCGTCACTTCGGCGGTGTCGCCCTCTTCCAGGAAGATCACGCGGCGCGTGGCCTGCAGGATCGCGGAGACGTCGGAGGCGATGAAGTTCTCGCCCTCGCCCAGGCCGATCAGCAGCGGGCAGCCCATGCGCGCGCAGACCATGCGGTCCGGCTCCTTGCGGCTGACCACGGCCAGTGCGTAGGCACCGGTCAGTTCCTTCACCGTACGCTGCAGTGCCGCCAGCAAGTTATCGCCGCCCTGCAGATGGTGGTGCATCAGGTGCGCGATGACCTCGGTATCGGTCTGCGACTCGAACACGTAGCCGAGCGCGCGCAGCTTCTCGCGCTGCTCCTCGTGGTTCTCGATGATGCCGTTGTGCACCAGCGCCACGCCGTGGCTGATGTGCGGATGCGCATTGGCCTCGGTGACGCCACCGTGGGTGGCCCAGCGCGTGTGGCCGATGCCGAGGCGGGCATTGAAGCCCTCGGCGGCGGCGGCGCCTTCCATCTCGGCCACGCGGCCGGTGCGGCGCACGCGACGCACGTCCTGCTGCTCGACCACCGCGATGCCCGCGGAATCGTAGCCCCGGTATTCCAGCCGCTTCAGTCCTTCGATGAGTACCGGCACCACGTCGCGATCGGCGATCGCGCCCACAATTCCGCACATAGGCTTGTGTCTTCCATCTGAGTGAAACGAGCGGACATTCTACGTGTCCGGCACTGGACAGGCCCTGTCCGCACGGTGTCCGCGGACACCCGGACAGTCGTCCGGACCGGACAACCCCTTGTGAAATCAATCGCTTGCGTTTGGCACGCATCCTGCTGAGACAGGCAGGTCACTCCAAAGAACGCATGCCGCCGATGATTCGGGACACCTCCGCCCAAGACCGCGTACTCAGTGCCTCGCAGACCCGACCGGCCTGGCGCCGCTGGGTCTGGCCCGCCGCCGGCGGCGTGTTGCTGCTGGCCGGCATCGTGTTCGCCGCCCGCGGCTGGCTGGCTGGCACCGCGTCGGTGGACGGCGCCCGCCTGCGCATCGCCGAAGTGACCCGCGGCGACCTGGTCCGCGACATCGCCGCCGACGGCCGCGTCATCGCCGCCAACAGCCCCACCCTGTACGCCGTGGCCGGCGGCGTGGTCACGCTGAAGGTCGTGGCCGGCGACAAGGTCACCCAGGGCCAGCCGCTGGCCGAGATCGACAGCCCCGAACTGCGCAGCAAGCTGGCGCAGGAGCAGACCACCCTGGCCGGCATGGAAGCCGAATCCAGTCGCGCCACCCTCGATGCCAGCGTCACCCGCGCCAACGCGCAGAAGGCGCTGGACCAGGCCGAGATCGAGCGCCAGGCCGCCGAACGCACCCTGCAGCGCTACCAGCGCGGCTTCGAGGGCGGCGCGGTGCCGCAGGTCGACGTGCTGGAAGCGCAGGACAACCTGCGCAAGGCCGAGATCGCGCTCGCCCACGCACGCAAGGACGCCGGCCTGCAGGGCCAGGGCGCCGGCCTGGATGCACGCAACAAGCAGTTGCTGGCCCAGCGCCAGCGCGCCGTGGTGACCGAGGTGCAGCGCCAGGTGGATGCACTGACGCTGCGCGCGCCGTTCGATGGCCAGGTCGGCCAGATCCAGGCCGTGCAGCGCTCGAACGTGGCGATCAACGCGCCGGTGCTGAGCGTGGTGGACCTGTCGGTGTTCGAGGTGGAGATCAAGGTGCCGGAAAGCTTCGCGCGCGACCTCGCCATCGGCATGCCGGCCACGCTGACCAGCGCCGGCCAGCCGTATCCGGGCGAGATCTCCGCGGTCTCGCCGGAAGTGGTGGGCGGCGAAGTCGTCACCCGCCTGCGCTTCTCCGACAAGCAACCGCCCGGCCTGCGCCAGAACCAGCGCCTGTCCGCCCGCATCCTGATGGACACGCGCCGCAACGTGCTGATGGTCGAACGCGGCCCGTTCCTCGAACAGGGCGGCGGCCGCCAGGCCTACGTGATGGACGGCAACTCGGCCGTACGCCGTCCGGTGCAACTGGGCGTCAGCAGCCTGAGCAACATCGAAGTGCTGAGCGGCCTGCAACCCGGCGACAAGGTCGTCGTCTCCGGCAGCGACCTGTTCGGCGATGCCGAGCGGGTGTCGGTCAATTGAAAGCCGGGAGTCGGGATTGGGGAATCGGGATTCGCCCGATCCCGGATGTCTCGACTCCCTCTCCCGAATCCCCAATCACGAATCCCCAATCCCGTCTGAAGGAATCCACCATGCTAGAGATGCGCCAAGTCGCCAAGGTCTACCGCACCGAACAGGTGGAAACGCATGCGTTGCGTTCGCTCGACCTGCATGTCCGCGAGGGCGAGTTCGTCGCGGTCACCGGGCCGTCGGGCTCCGGCAAGACCACCTTCCTCAACATCGCCGGCCTGCTGGAGACCTTTACCGGCGGCCAGTTCCTGCTCGACGGGCAGGACGTCAGTCATCTGGGCGATGACGCGCGCTCGCGCCTGCGCAACCAGAAGATCGGCTTCATCTTCCAGGGCTTCAACCTGATCCCCGACCTCAACCTGTTCGACAACGTCGACGTACCGCTGCGCTACCGCGGCATGCCGGCGGCCGAACGCAAGCAGCGCATCGAGGACGCCCTGGCCCGCGTGGGCCTGGGCTCGCGCATGAAGCACTTCCCGGCCGAACTGTCGGGCGGGCAGCAGCAGCGCACCGCGATCGCACGCGCGCTGGCGGGCAGCCCGCGCCTGCTGCTGGCCGACGAACCGACCGGCAACCTGGACTCGCAGATGGCGCGCGGCGTGATGGAACTGATGGAAGAGATCAACCGCCAGGGCACCACCATCATCATGGTCACCCACGACCCCGAACTGGCCGCGCGCGCGCAGCGCAACGTGCACATCGTGGACGGCATGGCCACCGACCTGTCGGTGGAGCCGGCGCTGATCCGCGCGGCGCACGCCGCCGAAGCGGGTGCTGGCGCTTCGGTATAGGCGCGATGCATCAACCCGCGGGAGTGAGTGGAGAGGAGTGAGGCATGAGCGAAAGCGAACGCCGTTGCCTCCACCCACTACTCACTCCTCTCCACTCACTCCTCGCTTCTCCCGGAGCCCGCCATGTTCGGCTACTACTTCTCCCTCGCGCTGCGCAGCTTCAAGCGCAACAAGGCGCTGACCTTCCTGATGGTGCTGGCCATCGCGCTGGGCATCGGCGCCAGCATGACCACGCTGACCGTGTTCTACGTGCTGTCCGGCGACCCGATCCCGCAGAAGAGCGACAAGCTGTTCTACCCGCGGCTGGAGCCGCGCTCAATGAACGGGTTCACCCCGGGCGACGAGCCGGAAGACCAGTTCACCCGCTATGACGCCGAGCGCCTGCTGAAAGACAAGAAGGGCGACCGGCAGGCCTTCATGACCGGTGGCGCGTCGTCGGTCGAATCGGAAGACGGCAAGATCGAGCCGTTCCGCATCGATTCTCGCTACACCACGGCTGACTTCTTCCCGATGTTCGAGGTGCCGTTCCGCTACGGCAATGGCTGGTCGGCGGCCGACGACGAATCACGCGCACGTGTCGCGGTGATTTCCAAGGCGCTCAACGACAAGCTGTTCGGCGGCGCCAACAGTGTGGGCCGCGACCTCAAGGCGTCCGGCAATACGTTCCGCATCGTCGGCGTGCTGGACGAATGGCGCCCCGCGCCGAAGTTCTACGACATGACGCAGGACCGCTTCACCGAAGTGGAGCAGCTGTTCGTGCCGTTCTGGACCTCGCGCGCGCTGAAGATGGGCACCCAGGGCAACATGAACTGCTGGGGCGATTCCAGCGCGGACGAAGAAGGCTCGCAGGGCCCGAACGCGCCGTGCTCCTGGCTGCAGTACTGGGTGGAACTGGGCACGCCGGCCAAGGTCGAGGCGTACAAGCAGTACCTGGCCAACTACTCCGACCAGCAGCGCGCGGCAGGCCGTTTCGAGCGCCCCACCAACACCGACCTGCACAACGTGATGCAGTGGCTGGACAAGCAGGGCGCGGTGCCGGGCGACGTGCGCCTGCAGGTGTGGCTGGCGTTCGGCTTCCTGGCCGTCTGCCTGCTCAACACCGTCGGCCTGCTGCTGGCCAAGTTCCTGGGCCGTGCTTCGCAGATCGGCGTGCGCCGCGCACTCGGCGCCACCCGCAAGGCGATCTTCGCGCAATGCCTGGTGGAAGCCGGCACCGTCGGCCTGGTCGGCGGCCTGCTCGGGCTGGTGCTGGCGTGGCTGGGCCTGCTGGCGGTCCGCCAGCAGCCCGCGGGCTACGCCGATCTCGCGCACATGGACTTGAAGATGCTGCTGGCCACCTTCGCGCTGGCGATCGTCGCCAGCCTGCTCGCCGGCATGTTGCCTGCGTGGCGCGCGATGCAGGTGACGCCCGCGATCCAGCTCAAGTCGCAATGATCCGCTCCCTCCCCCGCTGGCGGGGGAGGGTTGGGGTGGGGCAAGCGCAGGACGATGCCGCCCCCACCTCGCGACACCCGACGACGTGACCCCATCCCGACCTTCCTCCGCACGCGGGGGAAGGGGCTGAAACCCCAGAGGCCCACCATGGACATCCGCCCCATCCTTTCCACCCTCGCCCGCCACAAGACGGCCGCCGCGCTGATCGTGCTGGAAGTGGCGCTGTCGTGCGCCATCATCTGCAACGCGGTCTTCCTCATCACCCAGCGACTGGAGCGCATCGACCGCCCCACCGGCCTGGCGAACGAGGAGATCGTGCGCATCAGCATGGGCAATCTCGGCGAGAATCCCGACGCGGACGCGCTGGTGAAGCAGGACGTCGCCAGCCTGCGCGCCCTGCCGGGCGTCAAGGCCGCCGGCAGCATCAACCACGTGCCGTTCGACAACTCGTCGTGGAACAGCTCCATCCAGCTGGCGCCGGAACAGGAACGCCCGAGCGCATCGGCGAACGTCTACCTCGGCGACGCCGTCGTCGACACGCTGGGCCTGAAACTGGCCGAAGGCCGCGACTTCAACGCCGACGAGTACGTCAACTGGACCGAGATCAACAAGCAGAACGCCAAGTACGTGATGCCGGCGGTGATCCTGAGCCGCGATCTGGCCAACAAGCTGTTCCCCGGCGAAAGCGCGATCGGCAAGAACATCTACGCGTGGAATACCGACAACGTGCCGCACCGCGTGGTCGGCGTGGTCGAGCGGCTGATCCGCACCAACGACAATGGCGGTCCCGCCGAAGCCGGCTACACGATGATCCTGCCGGCGAAGGACCTGACCATGGGCACCTTCGTCCTGCGCACCACGCCGGAACGCCGTGCGGAAGTGCAGAAGGCGGCCATCGCCACGCTGGAGCAGAACAGTTCGCGCCGGCTGGTCCTGCGCGAGGGCACGTTCACCGACATCATGCGCGACTACTACCGCGGCGACCGCGCGATGGCCTGGCTGCTGATCACCGTGATCATCTCGCTGCTGGTGGTCACCGCATTGGGCATCGTGGGCCTGGCCAGCTTCTGGGTGCAGCAGCGCACCAAGCAGATCGGCATCCGCCGCGCACTGGGTGCGACCAAGGGACAGATCCTGCGCTACTTCCAGACCGAGAACTTCCTGCTGGCCACCATCGGCATCGTCATCGGCATGATCCTGGCGTACGGCATCAACCAGTTGCTGATGGGCAAGTACGAACTGCCGCGCCTGCCGCTGCTGTACCTGCCGGTCGGCGCGGTGCTGCTGTGGCTGCTCGGCCAGGTGGCGGTGTACGGGCCGGCGCGCCGCGCCGCGTCGGTGCCGCCGGCGGTGGCGACGCGCACCGCCTGATTCCACCGCCCCGCAACGTCGCCATGGTCCGCTCACGCCTGTTGTTGCTCGGGCGGCACCCCTGGTGGAGCGGCCTGCTGGTGGCGGAAGTCGTGGCCTTCATCGTGCTGGCATCGTGGGCATGGTCCGCATGGCGGGCCATGCCGCCGCCACCGCCCGTACTGCCGGAACACGAGATCACCGTGTTCCCCCGCCTGGACACGGTCGACAACGTGCCGCTGCCCTCAGCGGACGTCCTTGAGCTGGTCCGTTCCGTGCCGGGCGTACGCCATGCCGCTGTCGCCAACCAGTCGCCGTACTCGTTCGCCGTCTCGTGGGCGGCCCGCGCATGGAAAGACGATGCCCGCAACGACGACGCGGTGGTCGCCATCTACTTCGGAAGCGACGCGATGGTGCCGACACTGGGACTGCAGCTGATCGAAGGGCGCGATTTCGCTCCCGCCGACCTCAGCGCCTACAGCGGCGACCAGACCCGCCTGCACGCCCGCGGCGCGCCGGCGATCATCAGCACCAGCCTGGCCGAACGCCTGTTCCCCGGCACCTCCGCCATCGGCGGACGCCTGCACATCCATCACGACGCTCCGCTGACCATCATCGGCGTCGTCGCCGCGCTTCCGGCCGCCGCGGACGGGTTCCGCCTGAATCCCGAAGGCTTTGCCATCCTGTTGCCTAGCGCGCCTGCCGACGCACGGCTGGGTCCGCTGCTGGTGCGCAGCGCGAGCGGAGATCGGGTCCGCGTGTCGACGGCCGTGGAGCGCGTGTTGAGAAAAGCGTACCCGCGCGGACTCTCGGCGGCATCGCGCCCGCTCTCCGCCGACCGCATCGCGATGGCATCGCTTCGCCCCGTGCTGCCAAGAGCGCTTTCGGCAGGCGCTGGCCTCGGTGCGCTGGTCCTGCTGGCGACGCTGCTGTTCGCAACCGAGTGGATGGCCCGACATCAACGACTGGAACTCAGCCTGCGGCGCGCGTTCGGTGCGAGTCGCCAGCAGCTCGTGCGCGAATGGGGCCTGGAACTGGGCGCGTTGGCCGGACTGGGCGCGATGCTCGGCGGGCTGATCTCGGGTTCGCCGATCGCCTTCCGGCTCTCAGGCGGCTTGCCCCTCCTGCCGCCGCTGCACACCGCCTTGCTGGCGACGGCCTGCGCGTCGGCGCTTGCGCTGATGGCGACATGGATGGCGATGCGTGCCTTCCGCATTCCGCCGCACCTCGTCAGTCGCAGCCCTTCGGTTAGGCTATAGCGCATGCCCACCATCCTCGTCATCGACGACAACCGCGCCGTCAGCACGGCGCTGGAAGTCCTGTTCTCGCTGCACGACATTGACACCCTGCATGCCGAGTCGCCGGACGCCGGCCTGGCGCTGCTGCGCGAGCAGCCGGTCGACCTGGTCATCCAGGACATGAACTTCACCCAGGACACCACTTCCGGCGCGGAAGGCGAGCAGCTGTTCGCCGACATCCGCATGCAGTGGCCGGACATGCCGGTGATCCTGCTGACCGCGTGGACGCACCTCGAGGTCGCAGTGAACCTGGTGAAGGCCGGCGCGGCCGATTACATCGCCAAGCCCTGGGACGACCGCAAGCTGCTGGCCACCGTCAACACACTGCTGGAACTGGCCGAAGCCCGCAGCGAACTGGAACGCCGCCGCAGCCGCGAACGGCGTGGCCGCGACCAGCTGTCGAGCAAGTACGACCTGCGCAACCTGGTGTTCGAGGACCCCGCCAGCGAACGCGTGGTCGCACTCGCCTGCCAGGTCGCGCGCTCCGACCTGCCGGTGCTGATCACCGGACCGAACGGCGCCGGCAAGGAGAAGATCGCCGAGATCATCCAGGCCAACTCCAGCGTCAAGGCTGGCGCCTTCGTCACCCTCAACTGCGGCGCGCTGCCGTCGGAGCTGATCGAAGCCGAACTGTTCGGCGCCGACGCCGGCGCCTACACCGGCGCCAACAAGGCGCGCGAGGGCAAGTTCGAGGCTGCCGATGGCGGCACGCTGTTCCTCGACGAGATCGGCAACCTGCCGCTGACCGGCCAGATGAAGCTGTTGCGGGTGCTGGAGACCGGCCGCTTCGAGCGTCTCGGTTCCAATCGCGAACGCCACGTCACCGTGCGCGTCATCAGCGCGACCAATGCCGACCTGCCCGCGATGATCCGCGACGGCACGTTCCGCGAAGACCTCTATTACCGCCTCAACGCGATCGAACTCGCCCTGCCGCCGCTGGCCGAGCGCCCCGGCGACATCCTGCCGCTGGCCGAGCGCTTCCGCCCCGCCGACAAGCCGCTGGGCGAAAGCGCGCGCGCCGCCTTGCTGCGCCATGCCTGGCCGGGCAACGTGCGCGAGCTGCGCAACGTCATCCAGCGCGCGGGGCTGCTGGCGATGGGTGAGCGCATCGAAGCCGCCGACCTCAACCTGCCGCGTCCCGCACCGGTGCGCGCCGCCGTCGTCGCGGAGCCGGAGCGTGCCGACATCGAAACCGCGCTCGCCCGTGCTGGTGGTGTCATCGCGCAGGCCGCCGCCGATCTCGGCATGAGCCGGCAGGCGTTGTACCGGCGCATGGAACGCTTCGGCATCAAGGCCCCATGATCCGCCGCTCGCTCGCCGGCCGCGTGCTGTCCTGGCTGCTGCCGCTGCTGGCGCTGGCCGTGGTGCTGCCGGTGGTGCTGTCGCACTGGATCGGCGATGACGTGGTTGCGGTGCTGGTTTCGGCCATCGTGGTGCTGCCGCTGGCGATGTGGGCGATCCGGCGTGGCCTGCGCAGCACCTACTCGCTGTTCCGCGCCCTGGCCGGCAGCGTCAACAGCTACCGCGACGGCGAATACAACTTCGGCATCCACTGGCGCGGCAACGATGAGCTGGCGGAACTGGTGCAGGCGCACGCCGCACTGGGCGAGGTACTGCGCGAGCAGCGGCTGAGCCTGGTGCAGCGCGAACTGCTGCTCGACACCATGGTGCAGAACACGCCGGTCGCGATGCTGTTGATCGCGCCGGGTGGCGACGGCATCCGGCGGGTGATCTTCGCCAACGTGGCCGCGCGCAAGCTGCTGCACAGCGGCTGGAAGCTCGAAGGCCAGGACTACGACGCCCTGATCGAGGCCTCGCCCGTCGAGATGCGCGAGGCGCTCGGCCGCAGCGGCGACAGCCTGTTCGCCATCGGCAGCGAGGAAGAAGACGGCGAGGAGCAGGTCTATCACCTCGCCCGCCGCCACTTCCGCCTCAACGGGCGTCCGCACGAGTTGCTGCTGCTGCGCCTGCTGACCAACGAACTGCGACGGCAGGAGGTGATGACGTGGAAGAAGGTCATCCGCGTGATCAGCCACGAGCTCAACAACTCGTTGGCGCCGGTGGCGTCGCTCGCGCATTCCGGTGCGGAGCTGGTGCGGCGTGGGCGTCATGAGCGGCTGGAGGAGGTGTTCGGCACCATCGAGGACCGTGCGCGGCACCTGGAAGGCTTCATCCGCGGCTACGCCCGCTTCGCCAAGCTGCCTTCGCCGCAGTTGCAGACGGTGCACTGGCGTGCGTTCTTCGAGGGACTGCAGCGGCAGATCGCCTTCGAGCTGGTGATGTCGGAAGCGGAGATCGATGGCCGCATCGACGTCCCGCAGTTGGAGCAGGCCGTCCTCAATCTGCTCAAGAACGCACACGAAGCCGGCGGCAGCGCAGACGGTGTATCGGTGAGGCTGACGCGGCTGCCCGACTGGCTGCGCATCGAGGTGATGGACCGCGGCACCGGCATGAACGACGCCGTGCTGCAGAACGCCCTGGTGCCGTTCTATTCCACCAAGCGCAACGGCACCGGCCTGGGCCTGGCGCTGACCCGCGAGATCATCGAAGCGCACGGCGGCCGGTTGTCGCTGCACAACCGCGAAGGTGGCGGGCTGTGTGTCTCCATACAACTACCCGAGATCCCGTAGGGCGGGCCTTGGCCCGCCACGTGTGGGATCCGACGAGCGTGGCGGGCCAAGGCCCGCCCTACGTTACTTCGGTTTCTTCACCGGCCGCTGCCAGCCCTCGATGGTGACCTGGCGCGCACGCGCGACGGTGAGCTGTTCGGCGGGTGCATTCTTCGAGATCACCGAACCCGCGCCGATGGTCGCGCCGTCGGCCAGCGTCACCGGCGCGACCAGTGACGAGTTGGAACCGACGAACACGCGGTCGCCGATGGTCGTCGTGGACTTGTTCACGCCGTCGTAGTTGCAGGTGATGGTGCCGGCGCCGATGTTGGTGCCGGTGCCGATCACCGTGTCGCCCAGATAGGTCAGATGATTGGCCTTGCTGCCCGTGCCGATCCGCGCGTTCTTGGTCTCGACGAAATTGCCGACATGCACGCCGTCGGCGAGCTGCGTGCCGGGACGCAGGCGTGCATACGGGCCGATCAGCGCGGCGCCTTCGCTGACCACGCCGTCCAGGTCGCAATGCGCACGCACCTGCGTGCCGGCCCCGAGCCTGACGTCCTTCAGCCGGCAGAACGGACCGACGACCACGCCATCGCCCAGCTCCACCTCGCCTTCCAGCACCACGTCGACATCGATTTGCACATCGCGGCCCACCTTCACCGTGCCGCGCTGGTCGAAGCGCGCCGGGTCGATCAGGCGCACGCCCTGCGTGCACAGCGCGCGCGCGGCGCGCAGCTGGTAGGCGCGTTCGAGCTGCGAGAGCTGCCACGGATCATTGGCGCCTTCGGCCTCGATCGGCTCGCCGACCAGCACCATTTCCGCCGGGTTGAATTCTTCGGCCGCCATCGCGAACACATCGGTGAGGTAGTACTCGCCCTGCGCGTTGTCGTTGGACAGCCGCGCCAGCCAGCCCTTCAGCGCGCTGGCATCGGCGGCGATGATGCCGGTGTTGATGGTGCGGATGCGGCGCTGCTCCTCGTCCGCGTCCTTGTGTTCAACAATCGCCGCCACCCGACCCGCTTCGTCGCGGACGATGCGGCCGTAGCCGGCGGGATCGGTCGGCTCGGCAACCAGTACCGCCAGCCGGCCCGGCGCGTCCAGCAATCGCTGCAGCGTCTCGCTGCGCGTCAGCGGCACGTCGCCGTACAGCACCAGCACGCGCGCGCCATCGGGAATCTCCGGCATCGCCTGCGCCACTGCATGACCCGTGCCGAGCTGCTGCGCCTGATGCGCCCAGTGCAACGCCGTCTGGTCGGCGAACGCCGCCTGCACCTGCTCGCCGCCATGGCCATAGACCACGTGGATGCCCGCCGGCGACAGGGCCGCTGCGGCTTCGATCACATGCGCCAGCATCGGCCGCCCGGCGATGGGTTGCAGCACCTTGGGCAGCGCGGACTTCATGCGCTTGCCTTCACCGGCGGCGAGGATGACGACGTGTAGTGGCTTCATGTGGACTTCCCTGATCAGTACGGTGGTGCGAAGAGATCGCATGGTAGCAATTCCCCTGTGGAACGCAGATCGTGGCGGCGCGGTGCCACCGCCCGCGCGACCGCAGGTAACATGCGGTGATGACGCCTTCCCCGCCACGCCAGACGCTGGTCCGCCAGGGCAGCAGCTTCCTCGTCGTCGGGCTGCTGCAACTGCTGCTGGACTGGATGGTGTTCGTCGGCGTGACGGCGCTAGGCATGCCGGCGGCACCGGGCAATATCGCCGGCCGCGTGGCGGGCGCGCTGCTCGGTTTCTGGCTCAACGGACGGGTGACGTTCGCCCACGACGGCCAGGCCCGGCTGGGCTGGCGCCGGCTCGGCCGCTTCCTGGCGGTCTGGGTGCCGCTGACCTTGCTGAGCACGCTGGCCGTGAGCGGGGTCAGCAGCGCACTGGGACTGCAGCTCGCGTGGGTGGCGAAGCCGCTGGTCGAAGGCCTGCTCGCCATCGTGGCCTTCTTCCTCTGGCGGCACGTGGTCTATCGCTGAGGCCGGGGTGCGTACGATGTGGGTGGCGAAGTGCCGACATCGCGCGGTCGTGCGCATGGCGCACGCTACGGAACGACAATCGCGGCACGAGACCTGTGTTGCGAGGACGCACCTACCATTGCGGTCTTTGGCGAGACCTCACCGATTGCCGGCCACGTAGCGTGCGCCGTGCGCACGACGCGCCTTCGGCATCACGTTGAGCGGCATTCCTGGCGCGGTGCCGGCATCGTGCGGTCGTGCGGTCGTGCGCATGGCGCACGCTACGGAACGGCGATCCGACATGTGGCGAGTGTTCGGATGAGGGACCTGCGATTGCGTCCTTTGGCGGGGCGTCACCGATGACCGGCGACGTAGCGTGCGCTGCGCGCACGACACGGCCATCTGAGTCATCTCGAACGGCATTTCTCGCGCTGCGCTGGCATCACGAGGTCGTGCGCATGGCGCACGCTACGGAACGGCGACCCGTCATGGGATTGTGGTTTTTCGTGAAGCGGACGCCGGACACGAAAACGCCGGCGCGTGGCCGGCGTTCCGAGGGTGCGATGGCGGTGGACCTCAGTGCTTGAGGTTCTTGCGCAGGCGCTCCAGCGCGCTGAGCTGGGCGATGCTCATGGCCAGCTGGGCCTGGGCTTCCTCGATGCTCATCTTCGGATCCTGCTTGGCGAGGATGCGCTCGGCTTCTTCCTTGGCCTTGCGGACCGAGGCTTCGTCGATGTCCTGCGCGCGGATCGCCGTGTCGGCCAGTACGGTGACGACCTGCGGCTGCACTTCCAGGATGCCGCCGGAGATGGCGAAGTCCAGCTGTTCGCCATTGGCCAGCGTCACCACCACCTTGCCCGGCTTCAGGCGGGTGATCAGCGGCGCGTGCTTCGGCGCGATGCCGAGTTCGCCCAGCTCGCCGGTGGCGACGACCAGGGTGGCTTCACCGTGGAAGATCTCCTGCTCGGCACTGACGATGTCGCAACGGATGGTGGTGGTCATGGGTCTGTCTTGCCTGTTCGTGCGGTAGGAGGAGTGAGTGGAGAGGAGTGAGAAGTGGGCGGAGTGGCTTTACCCACTCCTCACTTCTCTACTCTCGCTACTCGCCCTTACGCCTTCTCGGCGAGCTTCTTGGCCTTCTCGACCGCTTCTTCGATGCCGCCGACCATGTAGAACGCCTGCTCCGGCAGGTGGTCGTATTCGCCGTCGACGATCGCCTTGAAGCCGCGGATCGTGTCCTTCAGCGAGACGTACTTGCCGGGCGAGCCGGTGAACACTTCCGCCACGTGGAACGGCTGGCTGAAGAAGCGCTCGATCTTGCGGGCGCGCGACACGGCCTGCTTGTCTTCTTCGGACAGCTCATCCATGCCGAGGATGGCGATGATGTCCTTCAGTTCCTTGTACTTCTGCAGCGTCGACTGCACCCGGCGCGCGGTGTCGTAATGCTCGTGGCCGATGACGTTCGGGTCCAGCTGGCGGCTGGTCGAGTCGAGCGGGTCCACGGCCGGGTAGATACCCAGCGAGGCGATATTGCGGCTCAGCACGACGGTCGCGTCCAAGTGGGCGAACGTGGTGGCCGGCGACGGGTCGGTCAGGTCGTCCGCGGGCACGTACACGGCCTGGATCGAGGTGATCGAACCGGTCTTGGTCGAGGTGATGCGCTCCTGCAGCACGCCCATTTCCTCGGCCAGCGTCGGCTGGTAGCCCACGGCCGACGGCATGCGGCCCAGCAGCGCCGACACTTCGGTACCGGCCAGCGTGTAGCGGTAGATGTTGTCGACGAACAGCAGCACGTCCTTGCCCTTGCCGGACGCGTCCTTCTCGTCGCGGAAGTACTCGGCCATGGTCAGGCCGGTCAGCGCGACGCGCAGGCGGTTGCCCGGCGGCTCGTTCATCTGGCCGTACACCATCGCGACCTTGTCGAGGACGTTGGAGTCCTTCATCTCGTGGTAGAAGTCGTTGCCCTCGCGGGTACGCTCGCCCACGCCGGCGAACACGGACAGACCCGAGTGCGCCTTGGCGATGTTGTTGATCAGTTCCATCATGTTGACGGTCTTGCCCACGCCGGCGCCGCCGAACAGGCCGACCTTGCCGCCCTTGGCGAACGGGCACATCAGGTCGATGACCTTGATGCCGGTTTCCAGCAGGTCGTTGGCCGAGGACTGGTCCTCGTACGACGGGGCCGAACGGTGGATTTCCCAGTGATCGGTCGCCTGCACCGGGCCGGCTTCGTCGATCGGGTTGCCCAGCACGTCCATGATGCGGCCCAGCGTGCCCGCGCCGACCGGCACCGAGATGGCCTTGTCGGTGTTCACGGCGATCAGGTTGCGCTTCAGGCCGTCGGTCGAACCGAGGGCGATGGTACGCACCACGCCGTCGCCGAGCTGCTGCTGCACTTCGAGCGTGATGGCGGTGTTCTCCACCTTCAGCGCGTCGTACACCTTCGGCACTTCATTGCGCGCGAATTCGACGTCAACCACCGCGCCGATGATCTGAACGATCTTGCCCTGACTCATTTGGGTAACTCCACTAATGTCTGTTCGATTCTTTTGTCGGGAATGGGGAATCGAGAATGGGGAATGGGAAGATCAGGAGCCGCTGGCTTTGACTATTCCCTATTTCCGATTCTCCATTCCCGGCTACACAGCGGCCGCGCCGCCGACGATCTCGGAAATTTCCTGGGTGATCGCCGCCTGGCGGGCCTTGTTGTAGACCAGCTGCAGGGTACCGATCAGTTTGTTGGCGTTGTCGCTGGCGGCCTTCATGGCCACCATGCGCGCCGCATGCTCGGAGGCGATGTTCTCCAGCACGGCCTGGTACACCAGCGACTCGATGTAGCGCGTGATCACGTGGTCGAGCACGGTCTCGGCATCGGGTTCGTAGATGTAGTCCCAGTCGTGGTGCGCGACCTGCGTCTCCGACGCCGGCAGCGGCAGCAACTGGTCGAACGCGGCGCGCTGGGTCATGGTGTTGACGAAGTCGTTGTAAACGACGAACACGCGGTCCAGGTTGCCTTCGGTATAGGCATCCAGCATCACCTTGATCACGCCGATCAGCTGGTCGAGCTTGGGCGCGTCGCCCAGGTGCGACACGCTGGCCAGCATGTTGACCTTGACCCGGCGGAAGTACACCGAGGCCTTCTGGCCGATGGTGACCACGTCGACCTCGACGCCCTTCTCGTTCCACTGGCGGATCTCGCCCAGCATCTTGCGGAACAGGTTGTTGTTCAGGCCGCCGGCCAGGCCGCGATCGGACGACACGATGATGAAGCCGACGCGCTTGACGTCCTTGCGCTCCACCATGAAGGGATGCTGGTAATCGGTGTTGGCCTGGGCCAGGTGGCCGATCACCTGCTTCATCGCCCGCGCGTACGGGCGCGAGGTCTTCATGCGGTCCTGCGCCTTGCGGATCTTGGAGGCCGAGACCATCTCGAGCGCGCGCGTCACCTTGCGGGTGTTCTGCACGCTCTTGATCTTGGTTTTGATTTCGCGTCCGCCTGCCATGTCTACTCGCTCGCTGTGCTCGCTGGGGGAATCGGGAGGAGGGAATCGGGAATCGGCAGAGCCGACCCGTTTTCGCTTCTACGATTCCCTATTCCCTATTCCCGAATCCCGGCTCTTACCAGGTACCGGTCTGCTTGAACTCGGCGATGCCCTTCTTGAAGGCGCCTTCGATCTCGTCGTTCCAGTTGCCGGTGCTGTTGACCGTGTCGACCAGCGCGCCCTGGGTGTTGGTGAAGTGCGCGTGCAGCGCTTCTTCAAACGCCAGGATCTTGCCGACCGGCACGTCGTCCAGGTAACCCTCGTTGACGGCGTAGATGGACAGCGCCTGCAGGGCGATGGACATCGGCGCGTACTGCTTCTGCTTCATCAGCTCGGTGACGCGCTGGCCGCGCTCGAGCTGCTTGCGGGTGGCTTCGTCCAGGTCCGAGGCGAACTGCGCGAACGCGGCCAGCTCGCGGTACTGGGCGAGCGAGATGCGGATGCCGCCCGACAGCTTCTTGATGATCTTGGTCTGGGCGGCGCCACCGACGCGCGACACCGAGATGCCGGCGTTCACGGCCGGGCGGATGCCGGCGTTGAAGAGGTCGGTTTCCAGGAAGATCTGGCCGTCGGTGATCGAGATCACGTTGGTCGGCACGAACGCAGACACGTCGCCGGCCTGCGTTTCGATGATCGGCAGCGCGGTCAGCGAACCGGTCTTGCCGGTGACCTTGCCTTCGGTGAACTTCTCCACGTACTCCTCGGACACGCGGGCGGCGCGCTCGAGCAGGCGGGAGTGCAGGTAGAACACATCGCCCGGGTAGGCTTCGCGGCCCGGCGGACGCTTCAGCAGCAGCGAGATCTGGCGGTAGGCCACGGCCTGCTTGGACAGATCGTCGTACACGATCAGGGCGTCCTGGCCGCGGTCCATGAAGTACTCGCCCATGGTGCAGCCGGAGTAGGCGCTGATGTACTGCATCGCGGCCGACTCGGAGGCGGTGGCGGCGACCACCACGGTGTGGGCCAGCGCGCCGTTCTCTTCCAGCTTGCGCACGATGTTGGCGACGGTCGAGGCCTTCTGGCCGATCGCCACGTACACGCACTTGATGCCGGTGCCCTTCTGGTTGATCACGGCGTCGATCGCCATCGCGGTCTTGCCGGTCTGGCGGTCGCCGATGATCAGCTCGCGCTGGCCGCGGCCGATCGGGATCATGGCGTCGACGGACTTGTAACCGGTCTGCACCGGCTGGTCGACCGACTTGCGCCAGATCACGCCCGGGGCCACGCGCTCCACCGGCGCGGTCAGCGAGGTGCCCAGCGGGCCCTTGCCGTCGATCGGTTCGCCCAGCGCGTTGACCACGCGACCGAGCATTTCCGGACCGACCGGCACTTCCAGGATGCGGCCGGTGGTCTTCGCCACGTCGCCTTCGCGCAGGTGCTCGTAGTCGCCCAGGACCACGGCGCCCACCGAATCGCGCTCCAGGTTCAGCGCCAGCGCATAGGTGTTGTTCGGCAGCTCGATCATTTCGCCCTGCATCACGTCGGCCAGGCCGAAGATGCGCACGATGCCGTCGGACACGGAGGTGACCGTGCCTTCATTGCGCGACTCCGCGGCCAGCTTGACCTTCTCGATACGGGTCTTGATCAGGTCGCTGATTTCAGAGGGGTTGAGCGTGGTTGCCATGGGTAAGTCCTGTGTGCCGGCTTGCGCGCGGCGGTTCAATGGGAATTCAGTGCGTCAGCGCCGACTGCAGGCGCGCCAGCTTGCCCTTCAGCGAGCCGTCGATCACCACGCTGCCGGCATCGATCACGGCGCCGCCGATCAGCGAGGCGTCGACCGCCGTCTCGACCTCGACCTCGCGGCCGAAGCGCCTCTTCAACGCTGCCTTGATCACGTCCAGCTCGCCGGCCGGCAGCGTCGTGGCGGAGGTGACCTTCGCCTTGACGATGTGTTCGGCTTCGGCACGCAGCTCCTCGAACAGGCCGGCGATCTCCGGCAACTGCGGCAGGCGGCGCGCATCGGCGAGGATGGCGAGAAAGCGGGTGAACGTCTCGCTCGCCCCGTCCGGCGCCAGCAGCGTCACCGCCTCGGCGGGCAGCAGCTGCGGGTTGGGCAGCAGCGCGGCCACGCGCGGATCCGCCGCGACATGCGCGGCGAAATCCAGCGCCTGCGACCAGGCGGCGAGGTTGCCTTCGTCACGCGCCATCGAAAAGGCAGCGCGGGCGTAGGGGCGGGCGACGGTAAGGGCCTGGCTCATCGATCAGATCGTCCGGATCAGATTTCGGCGGCGAGTTCGTCGAGCAGCGCCTTGTGGGCGTTGGCGTCGATCTCGCGCTTCAACAGCTTCTCGGCACCACTGACGGCCAGCGCGGACACCTGCTTGCGCAGGTCCTCGCGGGCACGCGTGGTGGCGGCGTCGATCTCGGCTTCGGCCAGCGCCTTCTGGCGGTTGGCTTCGGTGATCGCGTCGTTCTTGGCCGCATCGACGATCTGGTTGGCGCGCGCGTGGGCCTGGTCGATGATCTCGTTGGCCTTGACGCGGGCTTCCTTCAACGCCTCGTTGACCTTTTCCTGGGCCTGCGCCAGATCCTTCTGGCTGCGGTCGGCTGCGGCCAGGCCTTCGGCGATCTTCTGCTGGCGTTCTTCGATGGCAGCCAGCAGCGGCGGCCAGATTTTGGTCGCAATGATCCAGATCAGGCCGGCGAAGGCCAGCGCCTGGGCGAACAGAGTGAGATTGATATTCATCGTAAACCTGCCGGTGATGAAGGGCCTGCGCACATCGCGCCGGCCCAGCTACGCCTGGTGACTGACCGCGGGCCGAGGCCCGGGGTCAGGCGTGCACGCGACGGATCAGCCCGCCAGCTTGGCCAGCTGTTCGGTGAAGATCGTGATGAACGGGCTGGCGAAGGCGAACAGCAGGCCGACGGCGACCGAGATGATGAACGCGGCGTCGATCAGGCCGGCGGTGATGAACATGCGCACCTGCAGGACCGGGATCAGTTCCGGCTGGCGGGCAGCCGATTCCAGGAACTTGCCGGCCATGATGGCCAGACCCAGACCCGCGCCCAGCGCGGCCAGGCCGATCATGATGCCGATGGCGAGGGCGGTCGAAGCCTGGACCTGGGCGAGGTTGGTGAGGATGCTTTCCATGGTGATCTCCGGAACTTAATTGCTTGAAGGTGGATGGTACGAAGGGAACGGTGAAGCGGAAACGTTAGTGGCTGTCTTCCGACAAGCTGAGGTAGACGATCGACAGCATCATGAAGATGAACGCCTGCAGCGGGATGACCAGCAGGTGGAACAGCATCCAGCCCAGGCCGAACGTCGCGCCACCGAGCATGCCGAGGATGCCGGCGCCGCCCAGCACCCAGATCAGCAGGAAGACGATCTCGCCGCCGAACATGTTGCCGAACAGTCGCATCGCCAGCGAGATGGGCTTGCTGACCCATTCGACGATGTTGAGGATCAGGTTGAACGGCATCATCCACTTGCCGAACGGCGCCGTCAGGAATTCCTTGGCGAAACCGCCCAGCCCCTTGGAGCGGAAGGCGAACACCAGCATCAGGAAGAACACGCTGATCGACATGCCCAGGGTGGCGTTGACGTCGGCGGTGGGGACCGGCTTCCAGTAGTGCACGCCCATCAGTTCGAGCGGCTTGGCGATGAAGTCTGCCGGGATCATCTTCAGCAGGTTCATCATCAGGATCCAGAAGAAGATGGTGATCGCGATGGGCGTCACCAGCTTGCTGGTCCCGTGGTAGGTGTCGCGGGCCTGCTTGTCGACGAACTCGAGCATGATCTCGACGAAGGCCTGCCACTTGCCCGGCACGCCCGCGGTGGCCTTGCGCGTGGCCATCCAGAAGGCGAACACGATGAGCAGGCCCATCAGCACGGCGGTCACGAAGGTGTCGACGTTGATCGTCCAGAACGGACCGTCACCGCCCACCTGGGCCGTGAGGTTCTTCAGGTGGTGCTGGATGTAGCTGGTGGGAGTAAGAGCCTCGCCCGCCATGAGTCGGAAACCTTTCTAGTTGGGTTATCGCTGCTTGCCGGTCGCGACCAGCACCTGTGCCACCAGTCCGGTGATCACGCCTGCCAGCAGAGACAGCGGAGGCAGCTTGTACAGCCCCGCGCCAACGACCAGCACACCGATCACCACGACCCACTTCACCACCATCCCCGCAACCAGCCTCAGCACCGCCGAAACGGCCCCGAGCACGCCACCGCCGAAGGCCATCCAGGCCGCCAGCAGCGCGCCGACCACGATCGCCAGGCCTCCGACGGCCGCCGCGACCGCCTGGGGCACGCCCCGAAGCAGGAACAGCAGCGCGACCAGCAGTACCGCTGCCGTCTGCCAGACGGCGGCGCGCAACACCAGCCGCCGGCCCGTAGCGACGGAATTCAGCACACGAAAGCCCTACGGAATTGGCGGGGTACAAGGCGGTAAAGCGCCTCGCCGAGCCGCAAAAGTATAGCAGCGGGACAATTTCCGGGACAACCGCCAAAGGTCAAAAAGCGGGCTTTCGGCCGCGATCGGGCTGCAGCCCTTGCCCCGCCTGCGTGTAACCGTTTCCCCTGTTCAGAATTTTCCCGGGAATTTTCTGGAACTTTGGTGGACACTGCCTGTCAGTCGTTGCAGGGCCTGCCGCTCAACTTCCTCGTCCGATGCTCCGTTGTGCAGGCCTTTCACGAAGCCCCGGCTGCCCCCGGGGCTTCACCTTTTGCGGGATCGGCAGGCGCGAATCCTGCGCATCGGCGGCGGCGTCGTTCATCCACTTCACCCGATGACGACCCGGGAGCCATGAA